>JAFUQL010000115.1 GCA_017472375.1 Oscillospiraceae bacterium
CCTTGCGCTGGTGCTGGTGGGCGGGTGCATCCTGGCGTACACCTTCCTGCCCGGGTTCGATCTGTTCGCGGTGGCCAGGCTGGCCCCGGTGCTGCTGATCCTGCTGGGGGCGGAGATCCTGTACGGGGCGTTCCGCAGCGGGGACGAGTATCGGGTGAATTTCTGGAGCGTGCTGATGTGTCTGTTCCTGACCGGGTGCTGCCTGTGCGTGGCGCTGGTGCCCATGGTGTGGGACTACTGGGGCCCGGAGGCCGACCGCCGCAGCCAGAACCTGCAGGCGCAGTTCGAGCAGGAGTGCTTTGACCTGCTGGGCGGCAACACCCTGACTTGGCTGGGCGCTGTCATCGACACCGAGGGGACCCACGCCGAGCATCTGGACGCGCTGGACCCGGCCTGCTATGTGTATGTGAATGCCACGCTGGCCGGGCAGTTTGAGGACGGGGACGCCTTCGCCTCCGCCTGTGTGCCGGTGCTGGATGCCATCACCCGGGTGGTGGACCCGGCCGTGCTGGACGGCGTGCGCCTGACCAGCGAGCCCCAGGGCGAGGACGGCCACACCTACTCCCTGACCCCCAGCGGGCTGTTCGCACTGAAGGCTGACGCGGAGGTGCTTGCCACCCAGGTGTACAGCGACGCGGAGGAACTGGCCCGCATCGCCGCCGAGCAGGCCGCCGAGGAGGCGATGCGGAGCGAGGAGATCGACCGGTTCATTCAGGAGAGCGCCCTCGTCAACGCCGAGGACCAGCTGGTGCGCCTGCACGAGGGCGGCTACCTGACCGCCGAGGAGCTGGAGCTGGCCATCCGCGAGCTGCGCGATCTGCAGGAGCAGCCCGCTGATATGGGCGCGTAAAACAGACTGAAACAGAAAACATCCCGGCTGCCGAAGCAGCCGGGATGTTTTTGTTTATCTGTCATGGGGGCACAGCAAGCAATACCGCGGGAACAAAGGCTTCCCCCTCCGGGGGGCTCGTGGCCTGCCGCCGCCAGTGGCGGATGCAGGCAGGCCGCGAGCAGCGCAGCGGTCGAGCGAATGCAAGCGGCCGTAAGGACGCGCCGCATGAGCCGGGCACCGCAAGCCGGACGCTGTCGCCGCAGGCGACTGATGAGGGACGGGATGCAAGCCTAAATAAAGGCTGCCGCAGACTTCCCTCATCCGCCCTCGCTTCGCTCGGCCACCTTCCCCCGGAGGGGGAAGGCTTTTGCCGCGGCGGTTTTGGCCTTGCGTTTACCGTAACATCTCGGATAAAACAGCAAACAGCACCGCCGCGCTCACTCCAGCCCGCTCAGAGGGATCTCCACACCGTTCAGGGTGATCTTCGCCACCTGTGCCGGGTCGGTGGGCAGGCGGAAGTCGCTGCGCAGTTCCACGCAGGAGCCGCCCTCCTCATCGGTGTACCAGCTGCTGGAGGTGCTCCAGAAGTCCGCCCGGGTGCCGTCCGCCATCCAGACTTCCAGCGCCAGCGGCGGGTCGGAGGCCAGCTGTTCGCCGGTGCCCTCCACGGTCACGCCCAGCATGCTCACGCTCACCTGCCGGGCCGTCCAGCCGCCGCAGGGCACCTCACAGGCGCCCGCCCGCCGGGGCAGGTCCTCCTCCAGGGTGAAAGTCACGCTCCAGCCGCCCTCCACATAGGTGTCGTAGGCGTCCAGACCATAGGCCAGCAGGGTGGTCTCGGGGTCGGTGCCCTCAGGCAGGTCGAACACATACTCCCACTGGTCGTAGTATTCCACGCCGGTCATGGGGTCGCCCACCTGTTTGCGCGCGCCCATGCCCATCACGGCCTGTTCCGCAGGCAGTTCGGTGCCGTCCGCGTTCCACAGGGCCAGGTTCAGCCGGTTGAAGCGGCCCATTTCCCCGTCGTGCCCCACCAGAACGTGCAGATCTCCGTCCACCACGCCCGCCGAGCGGATGCTCAGCCAGGGGGCCAGGTCGGGCACATGGTCGGTCACCGCCTTCAAAAAGGGCATCCGCCCGTTCTCGATGGCGTTGGACAGCGCATCGCCGCCCATGGCCAGCCAGCCGTCGGTGCCGGTGCTGCCCTCCAGGGC
>JAFUQL010000116.1 GCA_017472375.1 Oscillospiraceae bacterium
CATGCCCGCGCTGGCCGCCCCCCGCGCCGACACCCCCGAGGGCTGGCAGGGGCCGGTGTTCCACCGCACCCGGCTGGAGCTCACCGTCCGCTTCCCCTGGGGCGAGCCCAGCACCTGCCGGGCCTTCGCCACCAGCCCCGCCGCCGCCCGCGGCTTCACCGCCGACCTGATCCTGCTGGACGAGTGGGCCTTTCAGCCCGGCGACCGGGAGGTCTGGGCCAGCCTGCTGCCGCTGGTCAACCGGCCCGGCGGCGGGCGGGTCATCGGCCTGTCCACCATCCGGCGGGGCAGCCTGTTCGAGCAGCTCTACCGGGACCCCGACTGCGGCTTCGTGAAGCTGTTTCTGCCCTGGCAGGCCGACCCCGCCCGGGACGCGGACTGGTACGCCGCCACCCTGGCCGCCCTGGGCGAGGACCGCACCGCCCAGGAGTACCCCGCCAGCCCCGCCGAGGCCCTGAGCATCCGGGGCGGCAGTTACTTCCCGGAAGTGCGCGCCGCCGTACACCACCGGGCGCAGCCCTCCGCGGGCCCGGTGCGCCGGGTGGCCGCCCTGGACTACGGCCTGGACATGCTCAGCGTGCACTGGTTCGCGGTGGATGCAGAGGGCCACGCCTGGGCCTACCGGGAACACGACCTGCCCGACCGCACCATCGGCGCGGCCGCCGCCGACGTGCTGGCCCTGAGCGAGGGGGAGGCCATCGACCAGTTTTTGGCCCCGCCCGACCTGTGGGGCCGCAGTCAGGAGAGCGGCCGCAGCCGGGCGGATCTGTTCTTCGAGGCGGGCCTGCCGCTGACGCGGGCCTCCAACGCCTTCGCCCACGGCTGCGCCGCCATGAAGGAGTGGCTGGCCCCCGGCCCCGACGGCGTGCCCGCGCTGACCATCGACAAGAGCGCCTGCCCCCGGCTGTGGGAGTGCCTGCAGCAGGTGCAGAAGGACCAGCGCGACCCCAACGTATACGCCAAGACGCCCCACGCCCTGACCCACGATCTGGACAGCCTGCGGTACTTCTGCGTAAGCTGGCAGGCCCCCGCCCGGGCCGGGACGGCTGCGGCGGTGCAGTGGGAGGAGGACCTGTGGGAGGACTACGACCACGCCGACGAGGCCGGCAAGGCGTATCTGATGGCGAAGTATGGGGGCGGGGGCTGAGCGACAGCGAAGCCGCACGGATCCACGCTTCACGAGTCACGCTTCACTGAGAGCCTGCCGGCGTACGCTTTGCGCTTTGTTTGTTTGCGGCTTTAAGGGTTGCTGTTTCCTCGGCAGAGGGTAAACGCGGGTTTACAGCTTCTTTTGTTTGCGGCTTTAAAGATTGCAGTTTCTTTTGTTTGCGTTAGGTTTCTGGTTGCCCCGTTAGACGGTAAACAGCGGAAGCGATGAAACGCAAATGCCTGCGGCTGGCCCTACTTTTTGTCGCCAAAAAGTAGGCAAAAAGCGCCGCTGTTGCGATGCAGCGGACCCACGCGCTAGTCGCGCCGCTAAAATTTTCAAAACGGGAAGCCCCCGCTTCGCGGCGGACCAATTTGAAAATTTTTTAACGCGGCGGGATCTGAATGTCCGCACCCGCGTGCGGACGGCCGGCCCCCCTCAGTCGCCTGCGGCGACAGCGTCCGGCTTGCGGTGCC
>JAFUQL010000117.1 GCA_017472375.1 Oscillospiraceae bacterium
ATTTTGCCGGCGGCCTTGGCTGCCTGCAGTGCCTCCAAAGCGCCGCCCGGGGCAACCAGCTGATCCAGCTGGGCCAGACTGGGGTTATGGACCTGATACAGATCAATGTAATCGGTGCGCAGGTTGTTCAGGCTGATGTCGATGTCCTTTTCCATAGCCTCTCTGGTGCGGGCCATGCTCTTGGTGGCCAGAACAAACCGGTCACGGATGCCCTCCAGCGCCTCGCCCAGATACTCCTCGCTGACGGTATAGCCACGGGCAGTGTCGATGTAGTTGACCCCCTGCTCCACCAGATGCTGCAGCAGCACCTTGGTGGCCGCAGCGTCCACACGCTGGATGGGAATGCCGCCCAGACCCACACGGGAGATGCGCAGACCGGTTTTGCCCAGAACACGATATTCCATATGTTTTACCTCCGTTGGTTGTACACGATGATTGGTAGTTTTATTATAGCGTTTGTTTGGCCAGAAAACAACCGTGCTGCCCGCTAATTAAAAAACTGTCAACCCGCCTGCTGCGGCACGCCGTACGATGCCACTGCGCCGGGGTGATCCGCTGTGGCTGCGGAGACTGGCACCGCAATTCTGCCCAAGCGGCGGTGCACATCTGATTTATCTGCCGGAGAAAAGGCACATTTTCTCTTATCGGGACTGCGGTGCACAGCAGAGGCAATCGGCGGCATGTCCGTTGATCACACCGATGGCCTGCAGATAGGAGTAGACGATGGTCGAGCCCACCAAGGTCATGCCCCGTTTTTTCAGGTCCTTGGAAACAACGTCGGACAACGGCGAGGTGGTGCGCACGGTAAAAGGCTCTGCCACAACCTTGTGATCGGTAAAAGACCAGATGTAGCTGCTGAAGGAGCCGAATTCCTTTTGGATCGCCCTGAACACCACGCTGTTGTTTACAGCGGCTTTGATCTTTAACCGGTTGCGGATGATACCAGGGTCGTTTTGCAGTGCCTGCAGCTTCTGCGCATCGTAGGCAAGCACCCGGTCGATGTCAAAGCCGTCGAAGGCGGCACGAAAGTTCTCCCGTTTGTTCAGCACACATTCCCACGACAGCCCGGCCTGAAAGCTCTCCAGAATCAGCAGCTCGTACAGCTTTTGGTCATCGTGTAACGGGCGCCCCCACTCCTCATCGTGGTAGCGGACATACAGCGGATTGTTCAGGTTGCACCAGCTGCATCGTTTGGGTTGTGTCATAACGGCGATTCTCCTTCGGTTTGTTGCTATACAGGTGTGCACAAGCGTCTTTCGCCTGTATCATAAAAGAAACACGGCGCTGCGTCAAGCGGACAAAAGAAAAACTGCCAGCCGAGGCTGACAGTTTTACAAGTCTAGGTGGCGGGACTCGAACCCACGGCATCCTGCTCCCAAAGCAGGCGCGCTACCAGCTGCGCTACACCTCGATTTTCATATTCAACATTGGATTGCCGGCTGTGGTTTGAGCCCTATGCGGATTCCGCGCGCTCCCTCTTGCAGTTACCTGAATTTTCGGCGGAATGCGGCGCATCCTTGAAAATTCAGAACTGCTGCGCCAGCACTCGCTCGCTGCTTCCGCCGCAGGCGGCGCTCGTTCGTGCTGCCAGCTGCGCTACACCTCGATATTTCATATTCAACATTGGATTGCCGGCTGTGGTTTGAGCCCTATGCGGATTCCGCGCGCTCCCTCTTGCAGTTACCTGAATTTTCGGCGGAATGCGGCGCATCCTTGAAAATTCAGAACGGCTGCGCCAGAACTCGCTCGTTCTGCCAGCGGCGCTGCACCTCGATATGATTTGCGGCTTTTGCATCCGGAATCGCAACAGATATATTATACTCCCCTCTCCCCTTTTCGTCAATTCTGTGTTACAATGGAGTCAGAAATTTTTACCCGGGAGGTAACAATAAAATGACCGAAGCCATGAAACAACTGCGGCAGCTGCAGCGGGAACTGTTTGCCTACAACTACGCAATGGCCCTGATGATGCATGACCAGAGCACCGTCGCCCCCAGCGACGGCGATGAGGGCCGCAATGCCGCACTGGAGACTCTGTCCGGCGAGGTGTACAAGCGCATTGCCGGCGATGTGCTGCCCAAGCTGCTGGAAGAGGCCGCCAAGGGTGAACTGTCCGAGCAGGAGGCCGCTGAGGTGCGTGAGCTGAAGCGTGCCAACGAGGAGTTCTCCAAGATCCCCGCCGACGAGTATGCCGAGGCACAGGTGCATTTCAGCCAGAGCCAGTCCATCTGGCCCAAGGCCAAGACTAACAGAGATTTTTCGCTGTTTGCGCCGTATCTGGAAAAGAGCATCGCCATTCGCCGCAAGTGGGCTGCCTACTTTGACGCCGAAAAGAATCCCTATGCCGTCTGGCTGGACCATTACCAGCCCGGTCTGACCATCGAGGACTGCGATGCCTTCTTTGCTGCGCTGCGCAAGGCCATTGTGCCGCTCCTGCATCGCATCCAGACCGAGGGCACTGCACCCCGCACCGACTTCCTGCGCACCGTTTGGCCGGTGGAAAAGCAGAAGGAGCTGTCGGCCTACCTGATGAACCTGATGGGCCTGACCAGCGACCACTGCGTACTGGCCGAGACCGAACATCCCTACACCATGGGCCTGTACAACGGCGATGTGCGCATCACCACCCATTACTACCCCACCGAGATCACCTCGAACATCTACAGTACCATCCACGAGGGTGGCCATGCCCTGTACGAGCGGGGCAGCGATGACCGGCTGAACTTTACCGTGCTGAGCGGCGGCAACTGCACCAGTCTGCACGAGAGCCAGAGCCGTCTGTTCGAGAACTATGTGGGCCGCAGCCGGGAGTTCCTTGGCCATATCTGGCCTAAGATGCTGGAGCTGTTCCCCGAACAGCTGGCCGGCGTGACCTGTGAGGAGTTCTACCGCGCGGTGAACACCGTCGAGCCGGGTCTGATCCGCACCGAAGCGGACGAGATGACCTATGCGCTGCACATTATGGTGCGCTACGAGCTGGAGAAGAAGATGATCAACGGCGAGATTGCCGTCAACGAGCTGCCCGCCGAGTGGAACCGGATGTACAAGGAGTATCTGGGCGTGGATGTGCCTGATGATGCCCACGGCATCCTGCAGGATATCCACTGGTCGATGGGCGATTTCGGCTATTTCCCCGGCTATGCGCTGGGCACCGCCTACGCCGCCCAGATGGTGCAGCGGATGAAGCAGCAGTTCGACTTTGCCGACTGCTGCGCCAAGGGCGATCTGAAACCCATCTGCGACTACCAGCGTGAGCATCTGTGGCAGTACGGTCAGGAGAAGCAGGCCGGTGAGCTGATCGCCATGAACTGCGGCGAGGTTGACCCCATGGTGTTTGTAGAGTATCTGGAGAAGAAGTACAGCGAGATCTATCAGCTGTAAGCATCCCTTTTGGGCCATAGCAACGGGCCGCACGGCGCACCATTGTGCCGTGCGGCCCGTTTTTGTGTCCGGCAGACGAAAGTCCGTTTTATTACATCCTGACTCCTATAGAATACAGACAGGGAGGACGGCGAGAGCCTCGTCTCCCCCCCTTCAACCGCAACACGGTCGCTTGAACAAGGAGGAGTTTATGGCATTCCGTTATGACATCACCGATACCCGTTCCGACGCATTTATCCATTACATGGTCCATCAGCGACTTGAGCAGGAAGAAGCCAAGCGCCGCGCCCGTCTGGAGCAGCTTTGGCATGCGAATGATACAGACGACATGGAGGACGATCATGAGGATTCGCTTCTGAGCTGGTCTGATGAGCCGGATCTCTTTGATTGGGAGGCCGACGCCGATCCGCTGTGCAGTCTGTGGGATGACGATTTTGAGGAGATCGGCGACCTTTTCTCCGATTTCTGACCGCAGAGCATCCGCCTTGCCCCTGCCTTGCACAATACGATAAAAACCCCCGCTGCGCTTTACGGTGCAGCGGGGGTTTTGTTGCTTATTCAGCCGAGATCAATTACAGCTCAGCGAAGTACTTGATGGTGCGGACCATCTGGCTGGTGTAGCTGTTCTCGTTGTCGTACCAGGACACGACCTGGACCTGGTAGTGGTTGTCGTCGATCTTGGCAACCATGGTCTGGGTGGCATCGAACAGAGAGCCGTAGGTCATGCCGATGACGTCAGAGGAAACGATCTGCTCCTCGTTGTAGCCGAAGCTCTTGGAAGCAGCAGCCTTCATGGCGGCGTTGATGCTCTCCTTGGTCACATCAGTGCCCTCGACAACGGCAACCAGCAGGGTGGTGGAACCGGTGCAGACGGGAACACGCTGAGCAGAGCCGATCAGCTTGCCGTTCAGCTCAGGGATAACAAGGCCGATCGCCTTAGCAGCACCGGTGGAGTTGGGAACAATGTTCACAGCAGCAGCGCGAGCACGGCGAAGGTCGCCCTTTCTGTGGGGGCCGTCAAGAACCATCTGGTCGCCGGTGAAGGCGTGAACGGTGGTCATGATACCGCTCTCGATGGGAGCGTAGTCGTTCAGAGCCTTAGCC
>JAFUQL010000118.1 GCA_017472375.1 Oscillospiraceae bacterium
AAGTTGCCCTTGGTCTCGGTGGCAAACACCTCGCCCCATATGGTCACCTTTCCGCCCTCGCCGCCCACATCCTTCAATGGCTGCAGCTGCGTGGGTTTGAACAGCTTGCCGTGGAACACCTCCACCGGCTTGTCCGTCAGATCCAGACCAGGGATCTGCATGACCTGTGCGACGGGCTTCCTGGCCACAAAGGCGGTGGCGGGCACCTTCTCCTGAATGTGCTGCTCCCACTCCTGCGCAGCAGGCTGCTTGCCCAGCGACATCTTCACCCGCACCCGCACGCCCGTGCGCTCCTCGATGCGCTCGGACAGCCGCTTGGGGAACTCGATGCCTGCAAGGATGTTCTTGCCGGTGCGCAGGTGGATGGTCAGCTCGTCCCCCTTCAGATCCACACGGCTGCGGTCAAGGAAGCCATTGATCGGCAGGCCCTCCTCTTTCAGTTCCTCAATGAGGTCCATCACGGCCGCAGGGGTGATGGCGTTGAAGTTGAAACAGCTGTATACCGTCACTTCCAGATCATTGAATACCGGGCGCAGGGATACGGCGAGCCGCTGACGCAGCCCCCGGTCAAGGGGCGCGGCGCTGCGCAGCGTAACGCAGATCCGCTGGCTCTGGCGCAAAAACTCCACCCGTTCCACCAGGACCTGCGCAAAGCTGGCCGCAAATTCCGGATCCTCAGCAAATTGCAGCCACAATTCAGTCACAAGAGGTTTCAAATGCGCGCTCCTTTCCTTTGGTTTCCGTCCTTTTTTCGAATATACAAAGTTGCCAAAGCCGCCGTCCGGTTCCGGGCAGCGGCCTTGTATTTTATTTCGGAGTTCAAACGCAGTTGTCGGCCTTACAGCTTGCAGATCTCATCCACCAGCTGACCCACGATGTCGCCCCGCAGCATACGGATGCGCTCGCCCTTGATGAACAGCAGGGCCTCGTCCTGGCCGCCGGCACTGCCGATGTCGGCCTCCCGGGCTTCGCCGGGGCCGTTTACCACGCAGCCCATCACAGCCACCTTGATGCTGCGGCGGAACCCACGGCGGCGCAGCTCCTCCTCCACCTCCTGGGCGATCTGCGCCACAGGGATGTTGGTGCGGCCGCAGGTGGGGCAGCTGATGATCTCAGGACCGCCCACCGTGTGGCCGGCTGCCCGCAGGATGTCATAGCCTGCCAGCACCTCTTTTTCCGGTTCATCGGTGAGGGAAACGCGGATGGTGTCGCCGATACCGTCCAGCAGCAGGCCGCCGATGCCCATACCCGACTTGATCAGACCCATGCGGTAGGTGCCCGCCTCAGTCACGCCCACGTGCAGCGGGTAGTCGCACTGCTCGCTCAGCAGGCGGTAAGCCGCCATCATACGGGGCACGTTGCTGGACTTGATGGAGATGACGATGTTGTTGAAATCGTGCTTCTCCAGCAGGCGCACATGATACAGAGCGCTCTCCACCATGGCCTCCGGGGTGGGGCTGCCGTACCGGGCCAGGATCTCCTTCTCCAGGCTGCCGCCATTCACACCGATTCGAATGGGGATGTTCTTTGCATTGCAGGCCCGGGCCACCGCCCGCACGTTTTCGTCTGCGCCGATGTTGCCCGGGTTGATGCGGATCTTGTCCGCACCCGCCTCCACGCAGGCCAGCGCCACGCGGTAGTCAAAATGAATGTCCGCCACAAAGGGAATGTCGGTCACGCTCTTGATGGCATCGATGACCTTCACATCCTCCAGCGTGGGCACACTGGCCCGCAGGATCTGGCAGCCCAGTTCAGCTACTCGCTTCGCCTGCGCAGCATTGCCCGCCAGATCCTTGATGGGAACATTCAGCATCGTCTGCACAGCCACCGGGTTCGTCCCGCCGATGGCCACATTTCCGATCTTCACTTCGCGCTTCAGTTTGCGTTCCATCGTCCTTCTCCTTTGATAAAACACGTTCAATCGAACAAGATACGTCCTATATCCTGTGCCGTCACATAGAACATCAGGGTCAGCAGCAGGCTCATGCCCACCATGGTGATACCCTCCTCGATCTTGGGCGACAGGGGTTTGCCGCGCACGCCTTCCAGCGCCAGCAGCGCGATGCGGCCGCCGTCCAGTGCCGGCAGGGGCAGCAGATTGAACACACCCAGATTCACGGTGAGCAGAGCCATCATGCTCAGCAGGTCGCGCCAGCCGTAGCTGGCCGCTTCTCCGATGGCGCTGATGATGCCCACCGGCCCGGACAGGTCGTTGATGTCCGCCCGACCGACCGCAAGATCGACCAGGCTGCGCACCACCACGCGCCCATAGTACAGCACACCGTTACCAGCCTCACAGAGTACGTTCCACGGTGTTTTTTCAAGCCCGTACACGATAAAGCCCAGCACCATACCGGTGCTGCCGTCCTCGTTCTCCACCGTGTCGAACTGCACGCCGGGCACCTCCACCGTTTTGCCGTCCCGGCGCACGGTGAAGTCCGCGGAGTAATTCTCGCTGCGAACCAGCTCATACACGATGTCGTTGGCGATAAAGCACCGCCGGCCGTTTACTTTCAGAATAACGTCGTCCACCTGCAGACCGGTGGCGGCACATTTTGCATCTTCGGTAAAGCTGTGGATCTGCCGGCTGACGATCTGATCCTGGCCGCAAACCAGCACCAGCATCACCAAGAATCCCAAAATAAAATTCATGATGGCGCCCGCCGCCACCACCAGCATCCGCCGGGGAATGGTCACCTGTCCGAAGGACAGCCCCTTCAGCTCCGGCGGGATCTCCGGCAGGTCGGGGTCGGGCTCTTCGTCGCCATCCTCCCCTTCCATGCTCACATAGCCGCCGATGGGCAGCAGACGCAGGCTGTACACAGTGCCGCCCTTCTGACGTTTGAACAGCGCCGGGCCCATGCCGATGGAGAACTCATTCACCTGAATGCCGCACTTTTTTGCGGTGACAAAATGCCCCATCTCATGGAACAGGATCGCCGCACCAAACACCAAAACGGAAGCCGCCAATGTGATGAAAAACTGCAAATCCGGAGACCTCCAAAATCGTGGACAGCCTGTCGCTGTCCGGTGTAACGCACAAAATCAAACGTGGCTCAGCACATACTGCCGCGCCGCGCGGTCGCACTCATAGACATCCGCCAGCGTGTAGCTGCCACCGAAGCGGTCGCTGTCCACCACGTCCTCCACCAGACGGCCGATGTCCAAAAATCCGATCTTATCCTCGAGGAACAGCCGCACGGCCTCCTCGTTGGCACCGTTGGCCGCACAAGGGGCCAGGCCGCCCTTGCCAATGGCCTTTTTGCAGGCGGCAAGGCAGCGGAAGGTCTCCTCGTCCGCCACATCGAAGGTGATGCTCTTCAGGGTAGTGAAATCCAGCTCGGGCGCGGGGCCGGGCACTCGGGTGGGCCAGGTCAGCGCGTACTGGATGGGGATGCGCATATCCGGCACTCCCAGCTGTGCCAGGATCGAATTGTCGCTGAACTGCACCATCGAGTGGATGATGCTCTGCCGCTGCACCACGATCTGCACCTTTTCGGGCGGCAGATCGAACAGCCACACCGCTTCGATCAACTCAAGGCCCTTGTTCATCAGAGTAGCCGAATCGATGGTGATCTTGGCACCCATGGCCCAGTTGGGATGCTTCAGTGCATCGTGGCGGGTCTTGCCGGCCAGCTCCTCCCGCTTCATGCCGAAGAAGGGGCCGCCGGAAGCGGTCAGCAGTACCTTGGTAAGGGTCTTGGCGGACTCCGCATCCTGCAGGCACTGGAAGATGGCCGAATGCTCACTGTCCACCGGCAGCAAATGCACACCATGGCACTTCACCGCCTCCGTGACCAGATGACCTCCGGTGACCAGACTTTCCTTGTTGGCCAGCGCCACGTCATGGCCGCTCTCGATGGCCGCCAGCGTAGAACTGAGACCAGCAATGCCCACCACTGCGTTCAGCACCACGTCTGGACCATCCATGCGGGCCAGCTCCACCAGCCCTTCGGAGCCGGAGAGAACGCGGGGCGCACCTGCGGTGCCCGCCAGCCGGGCCTCCACCGCTTTTGCAGCATCCGGGTCCACCATCACCACATAGCTGGGATGGAACTCCGCGACCTGCTGCAGGATCTTATCAACGCTGGAATGCGCCGCCAGACCGAACACCTCGTACCCCTGCGCCCGGATGACGTCCAGGCTCTGGGTACCGATGGAGCCGGTGGAGCCCAGCAGAGTGATTCGTTTAGACATATGCCGCTCCTTACACAAGATATTCGTAGAACACCCACTGCACCACGATGGTGACCAGCGGGGCAATGAACATCACGCTGTCGAACCGATCCAGAATGCCGCCGTGTCCCGGGAAAATGCGTCCGTAGTCTTTGATGCCCACCTGGCGCTTGACCGCCGAGGCAAACAGATCGCCCAGAATGCCCAGAACGGATGCGATCACACCCACAACGGCCACGATGAAGTAGATGGCACCGCCGATGGACTGGCCGCCGAAGGTGACCGCCTCGGGCAAGGTGCCATGATAAATGAAGGTAGCCAGCACACCCAGTACCACCGAACCACACACACCGCCGATGGCGCCTTCAATGGTCTTGTTGGGGCTGACGGTGGGAGCCAGCTTGTGTTTGCCGAAGAAACGTCCGGCAAAATAGGCCGCGCTGTCGCCGCCCCATGCATAGCACAGGATGAGCAGCACAAAGAAAATTGCGTCGTTGTGATATTTTTCCGCCGGGAGCATCCGCTTCAGCTCAATCAGGCAGTAGAAACACAGGACGACCACGCTGGACAGGAACAGAAAGCCGCCCAGCTTGCCCACGTCCACCGTGCGATGCTGCCAGATAACGCAGATGCACAGATACAGCACGAACGCGAAGGCTGCCAGCAGAACACCACTGCGCGCCGCCGCATTGTGGGACATCATGATAAGCACCACAAAGGGCACAAACGGCGCAAACAGGTAGATCTGTTTGCCGGTAAATCCGAAGGCACAGAATGCCTCATGCACCGCCATCAGGCAGATGACCGACAGCACCAGATCCAGCACGATGGTATTGAACAGGCTCAGCACGATGGCCAGAACACACAGGCCCACTGCCGAGGTAATGATACGTGTTTTCAAAAGGTTCCCCTCGCTTTCCCAGCTGTCAGATGCCGCCGAAACGGCGGCTGCGCCGGTTGAACTCTTCAATGGCCAGATCCAGATCGTGCCGGGTGAAATCCGGCCACAGAACGTCCATCTCCACCAGTTCGGAATAGGCCGCCTGCCAAAGCATGAAGTTGGACAGCCGCTTTTCGCCGCTGGGACGCAGGATGAAATCCGGGTCTTTCTGGCCACAGGTGTACATCATATCCGCCATGGCCGCCTCGTCGATCTCTTCGGGGCGAAGCTGCCCGTCAGCCACCTTTTTCGCCAGAAGCTGTGCCGCCCGCACGATCTCCGGCCGCCCGCCGTAGTTCACCGCCACGTTCAAAGTCATGCCGGTGTTATGGGCCGTCCGGGTCTCGATCTCATCCATCAATTCCTGATAGCGGGGCTCCAGCGCGGTGCGGTCACCCAAAAACACCACCCGGTTGTTCTCCTTCTCGTAGTCGAAGGCCTTCAGCAGGTAGTCACCGAACAGCCGCATGATGGTGCTGACTTCCTCAGCAGGGCGGCGCCAGTTTTCGGTGGAGAAGGCGTAAAAAAACACCGATTCCACACCAAGTTCATTGCAGTAGCGGGTGATGTCCTGAAATACCTCGGCGCCGCGCTTATGGCCGGCAGTGCGGGCTAGGCCGCGTTGTTTGGCCCAGCGGCCATTGCCGTCCATAATGATGCCGATGCTCAGACCCTTTGCGAAGTTTTCCGGATGTGACATTGCGCTCCTCCCATAAAAGGACAAACATTCGGGCCGCAGGTGCAAAAACCGCAAGATTTTTTCACCCGCTCTAAAAGCCGTGCCGTGCGCGGAGATGCGCACGGCACGGTCACGTTTCCAATCAAACGGTTTACACCGCCATGATCTCCTGATTCTTGCTCTCGCAGATCTTGTCGATCTCCTTGATAAACTTATCGGTGATCTTCTGCAGCTCGGTCTCCAGATTCTTCTGGTCGTCCTCGGTCAGCTCACCGGCCTTCTTCATGGCTTTGAACTTATCCATGGCATCGCGGCGCACATTGCGTACAGCCACCTTGGCCTCCTCGCCCAGCTTGGCCACATCCTTGGTCAGCTGCTTGCGGCGCTCCTGGGTGGGCGCGGGGAACACCAGACGGATCACACGGCCGTCGTTGCTGGGGTTGATGCCCAGATCGCTGGTCAGGATGGCCTTCTCGATGGCGCGCACCAGAGAAGCATCCCAGGGGCTGATGGTCAGTACGCGGGCCTCGGCCACAGCCACAGCAGCGACCTGCTGGATGGGGGTCGCGGTGCCGTAGTAGTCCACAGTGATCTTGTCCAGAACGGCAGGGTTGGCGCGGCCGGCGCGGATGGCGGCCAGCTCCTTCTCCAGATGACGGGTAGCGCCGGTCATTTTGTCCTCATAGGGCTTGGTATAGCTGCTCATAATGCTCTCCTTTATTTTTGACCGTCAGGCGGTCTTTTCTTTTGATTTTGGGTTCCGATCGGAAGATGCAGATCAGGACTCGATGACCAGAGTGCCCAGATCCTCACCGCTCACAGCACGGGCGATGTTGCCGCTGTCGCCCATATCGAACACCAAAATGGGCAGGCCGGTGTCGCGGCACAGGGTCGCGGCGGTGCTGTCCATCACGGCCAGCTTGTCGGCCAGCACACGGCTGAAGGTCAGCGTCTCGTACTTCACCGCGTCGGGGTACTTCTTGGGATCCTTGTCGTACACGCCGTCCACCATGGTGGCCTTGAACATGATGTCGGCCCCGATCTCGATGGCGCGCAGGGCAGACGCCGTATCGGTGGAGAAGAAGGGGTTGCCGGTACCGGCACCGAACAGAACCACCTTGCCGGCTTCCAGCGCGGCCACGGCCTCATCGCGGACAAAGGGATCGGCC
>JAFUQL010000119.1 GCA_017472375.1 Oscillospiraceae bacterium
GGTGGGGGAGCAGCTGGTACACGCCCGTTGGCAGGAGCTGGCCCCGTGGCCGGAGAACGCAGAGCCCGAGTGGCTGTGCCTGCAGGATTGTGACCGGCTCAGCATTCAGAGCAAGCTGGACGAGCTGAGTGGGGCGGAGCTGGTGCTGTGCCTGCTGGCCTCGGACCGGGCACTGCAGCGCACCCGCCTGCAGTATGTGCGGGCGCAGCTGATCCGCAGCGGTCGGCTGCCCGCGGACGCGGCCTGGCCCGAGGGCTACGGCCCGGAGGACGCAGCCTGACCCCATAAAAAGAAGGACGGCTGCCGGGGATCTGCCCGGTGGCCGTCCTTTTTGTTTTGTCAGTAGAGCTGGGTGAAGCTCTCGTAGTGGTCGTCGGTGTAGTAGATGAGGCCGTCGCTGGAGTAGACGATGCGCTCCTCGCCCCGGTAGCCGCCCTCGTAGTTCACGTCGCACTCACGCCAGGTGCGGCCGTCCGCATCGGGCAGAAGACCCTCGTTGTTGCCAAAGCGGTTGCCGCCGATGCAGCAGCCGTCGGCCACCTCCCACAGGTTGCCCTTGCGGCTCTCCCAGCCCAGGTCCTCCGCCTCGTTCTTGGTGATGTAGTTGTCCGGCAGATGGCCAAAGGTGTGCAGGTACAGCGCCACGTCCTCGGGGGTGTAGTACCAGCCGTCCTCCACCAGAGCGTCCGGGTCGTCCTCCGGGGCGGGCTCGGGGTCGGCCTCAGGCGGGCCGGGGGTGTCCGGGACGGCGGTGGGGTCGGACTGGGCGGACTGCTCGGCGGCGGCCTCATCCAGTGCGCTCTCCACCTGATCCAGCACCGCGTCGGCGGCACTGGACAGGGCGGCATCGGCCAGTTCGCTGCCGCAGCCGATCAGGCTCAGCGCCAGCACAAGGGCCAGTACAAGCGCCGCAAGGCGGCGCAGATCCATGCGTTTCATGTGGTGTCTCCTTTATTGTTCCTCGCCCGCAGCGTGGCCGGCGGCCAGCATCTTGTAGGCTTCCGCGTTGCTGCGGATCATGTTCAGGCCCTTCTCCCCGGCGGGGCGCAGGACCTTGGCGGGAACGCCCGCCACCAGGCTGCCCGGGGGCACCTCGGTGCCGCCCAGCACCACCGCGCCCGCGGCGATGATGCTGCCCGCGCCGATGTGGGCGCCGTCCAGCACGGTGGAGTTCATGCCCACCAGCACATCGTCCTCAATGGTGGCCCCGTGTACCAGAGCATTGTGCCCCACGGTCACCCGGTCGCCCATGGTGACGGTGTGGTTGCGGTCGGAGTGGAGGGTGCAGTTGTCCTGAATGTTGCAGTCCCTGCCGATGGTGATGGGGTTGAAGTCGGAGCGGATGACCGCGCCATACCAGACGCTGGAGCCCTCGCCCAGCGTCACCGCGCCGGTGATGGTGGCGTTGGGGGCGATGAACAGCGGGTCGTTCAGGGTGGGGACTTTGCCGTTGAAGCTGCGGATGTGCATGGTAAAACCTCCCGATGTTGAATGGGTGAAGGATGGTCACGCCGGGTCGGGGTCCTGTTTCAGCCCCGGCCAGACGGTGAGAAGCATGGTGAGGTAGCAGGCCGTGCCGCCGATGTAGTTGGAGATGGGTTCGGCTAGGAACACGCCGTTGACCCCCAGCCCCCACAGATGGGGCAGGATCAGGGTCAGCGGGGTGACGATGATGAGCTTGCGCAGGGTGGAGAAGAACACCGCACTGCGGGGGCGGTTCAGGGCCACAAAGGTGGCCTGCCCGGAGAACTGGAAGCTCATCATGAAGAAGCCTTGGAAGAACAGGGTCAGAGCGGGGGCGCCCAGCCGGATCAGCTCCGGCTCGTCGTTGAACAGGCGGATCAGCGCTTCGGGGGCCAGCATGGTCACTAGCCATACACAGACGGTGAAGGCCACGCACACCGCCGTCATGAACAGGATGCCCTGCCGCACCCGGCGGTACTTGCCCGCGCCGTAGTTGTAGCTCAGCACCGGCTCTGCGCCCTGGGTCAGCCCGTGCACCGGCAGATTGAACAGCTCCCGCACCGAGTTGATGACCGTCATGATGCCCACATAGGCGTCGCCGCCCCAGACCTGCAGGGTGGCGTTGCAGGCGATCTGGGTCAGGCTGTTGGTGGCCAAGGCCATGAAGCCGGTGGCACCCAGCGCCAGAATTTGCCGCAGCAGCGGCCGGTCCGGGCGCATATCCGCCCGCTGCAGGGTGAACAGCGCCTGCGGCCCGGTGAGGAACCGCAGCACCCACGCCGCGCTGAGGGCCTGACTGAGGATGGTGGCCAGCGCTGCGCCCTGCACACCCATGTCAAACACAAAAATGAACAGCGGGTCCAGCAGCAGGTTCGCCACAGCGCCCAGCGTCACGGTGAGCATCCCCGTGCGGCCAAAGCCCTGTGCCGTGATGAAGCTGTTCATGCCCACGCTGATCATGGAGAAGGGAGTGCCCAGCAGGTAGATGGTCAGGTAGTCCCGGGCGTAGGGCCATGTGGCGTCGCTGGCTCCGAACAGGTACAGGATGGGCTTCATGCCCAGATAGCACACCGCCATCAGCACCACAGCGGCGGCGCACAGCATGGAAAAGCAGACGCACATGATGCGCCGGGCTTCGGCGGTGTCCCCCCGGCCCCGGGCGATGCTGCACAGGGGTGAGCCGCCGCTGCTGAACAGCATGGTAAAGGCCGAGATGAGGGTGACGATGGGGAACACCAGTCCCACGCCGGTGAAGGCGAGGGCGGAGTTCTCGGGCAGGTGGCCGATGTAGATGCGGTCCACGATGTTGTACAGCACCTGCACCGCCTGCGCCAGAATGAGCGGCACCGCCATGGCCACGATGCTGCGCCACATGGGGCCCACGGAGAAGTCGTTGCGCGCCGGCGCGGAGTTGGAATGTGACAAGCCGATCAGCCTTCTTTCATGGGGAAACGATCACTGATAATCGATGGGCAGGGTGGGCAGGCCGTTCAGATCCAGCCCGGCGCGGTTGCCCGCCATGTACTCGTAGTAGCCTTGCGCGGCGATCATGGCGCCGTTGTCGCCGCAGAAGGCCAGCTTGGGCAGGCAGAGGGTGGCACCCAGCTTCTGGGCGCCCTCGTTCACAAGGCTGCGCAGACGGCCGTTGGCCGCCACGCCGCCCGCCAGGCAGAGGGTGGTCGCCCCGGTGTCTGCCGCGGCCTGCAGCAGCTTGTCCGCCAGAATGTAGGCGATGCGCTCCTGAAAACTGGCGGCCATGTCCGGCACCGAGATGACCTCGCCCTTCATCTCGGCCTGGTTCACCGCGTTCAGCACGGCGGTCTTCAGGCCGGAGAAGCTCACGTTGTAGGGACCCTCCACATGGGGCACCGGCAGGCGGTAGGCCTTGGGGTTGCCGGTCTTGGCGGCGTTGGACACGCTGGGGCCGCCGGGGTAGGGCAGACCCAGGGTGCGCGCCACCTTGTCGAAGGCTTCGCCGGCGGCGTCGTCCACCGTGCGGCCCAGGATCTTGAAGCGGGTGTAGTCCTCCACCATCACGATGTGGCTGTGGCCGCCGCTGGCCACAAGGCACAGGAAGGGCGGCTTCAGTTCCGGGTGGGTCAGGTACAGAGCGGCGATGTGTCCCCGCAGATGATGCACCCCCACCAGCGGCTTGCCGGCGGAATAGGCCAGCCCCTTGGCGAAGTTGACCCCCACCAGCACCGCGCCGATCAGACCGGGCGCGAAGCTGACCGCCACTGCGTCCACATCGGCCATGGTGACGTTTGCATCCGCGAGGGCCTTCTGCACCGCAGCGCTGATGTACTCGGCGTGGCGGCGGCTGGCGATCTCGGGCACCACGCCGCCGTAGAGAGCCTGTTCGGCCACACTGGTGGCGATGACATTGCTGCGCAGGACGCGGCCGTCCTCCACCAGCGCGGCGGCGGTCTCGTCACAGGTGGACTCAATGCCTAGAATGAGCATAGAAAAACTTCCTTTGCGTTGAAATTTGTCTTATTTATACGAATTGGATAAAATAATCCCGGTCACAGAGCGAGGTTCATCACCAGGGCGTCCTCGGGCGGGTCCTGATAAAAGCCCCGGCGGCGGCCGGCAGCGGCAAAGCCCAGCGCCGTGTACAGCCCGATGGCGGGGGCGTTGCCCGCCCGCACCTCGAGAAAGCAGAAGGCGGCACCCTCGGCCTTCAGGGCGGTGAGGGCGTGGGTGAGCAGGGCGCGCCCGCCGCCCATGCCCCGGCAGGCAGGCTGCAGAGTGATGCTGTCCAGGCTGGCCTCGTCGGCGGCAAGCTGGAACACCGCCACGCCCCGCAGTGTGCCCGTCCCGTCGTGCAGGGCGAACAGACGCCCGGCGGGGGCGGCGAGGGTCTCGGCCAGCTGGGAGGCCGTCCAGCCCTCGGTGGCGGTGGCTTCGATGGCGGCAGCTGCCTCACATTCGGCAGCGGTCAGAGGGGCGATGTGCCAGTTGGTTGCCATATTGTTCACGACCTTTTAAAAAGATGTTGAAAACGGCTCAGTGGGCCTCCAGCCAGGTGTGGCCCTGGGTGACCTCGGCGGTCAGCGGCACCGAGAAGGCGGCGGCATTCTGCATCTCTTCGCTGAGGATGCGGCTGGCCTGTTCGATCTCGCCCTCGGGAGCCTCCACGATCAGCTCGTCGTGTACCTGCAGGATGAGCCGGGCGGTCAGCCCTTCCTCCCGCAGGCGCTTCCAGACCCGCACCATGGCCAGCTTGATCACGTCCGCGGCGGTGCCCTGGATGGGGGTGTTCATGGCCATGCGTTCGCCCAGCGCCCGCACATTGAAGTTGGTGCTGGTCAGCTCGGGCAGGGCGCGGCGGCGGCCAAACAGGGTGGCCACATAGCCGTTTTCCCGGCCAAAGGCGATGGTGTTCTCCATGTAGCCCTTGACCCCGGGGAAGCTGTCCAGATAGTTCTTGATGAAGGCGTCGGCCTCTTTCACGCTCACCCCAATATCCTTGGAAAGGCTGAAGGCGCCGATGCCGTAAACGATGCCGAAGTTGACCGCCTTGGCGCTGGCCCGCAGCTGGGGGGTGACTTCCTCCAGGGGCAGGTTGTAAATTTTGGCGGCGGTGCTGCGGTGGATGTCTTCTTTGTTGATGAAGGCCTGCTGCATGGTGGCGTCGCCGGAGATATGGGCCAGCAGCCGCA
>JAFUQL010000120.1 GCA_017472375.1 Oscillospiraceae bacterium
AAAACGCCTATCAGCAGGCGGCCGAGGTCTGCCGCGTTTACGGCAGACGGGCGCTGCTGATAGGCGGCGAAAAAGCCATGGCTGCTGCCCTTCCCCGGCTGCGGGCGCAGCTGGCAGGCAGTGGCGTGAAAATCGTGGAGGCCGTTGTATACGGGGAGGACTGCACCTATTCCGCTATCCGCACCTGGGCGGATTACGCCAGAGGGCTGCGTGTGGACATGATCTTCGGCATGGGCGGCGGCAAGGCGCTGGACACCGCCAAGGGCGCGGCCGAGCTGGCCGGGCTGCCGGTGTTCACCTTCCCCACCATCGCGGCCACCTGCGCCGGCACCACCGCCCTGTCGGTGGTCTACCGGGAGGACGGCAGCTTCGACCGGTTCTGGTTCTACGACCGTCCGCCCCGCCATTGCTTCATCGACCTGACCGTGATCGCCCACGCCCCCTGGAAGTACCTGCAGGCGGGCATGGGCGATACCATCGGCAAGTTCTTCGAGTGCCACTTCTCCGCCCGGGGCGACCGGCTGGAACACAGCTCGGCGCTGGGGCGGGAGATCAGCAACATGTGCTACGCCCCACTGCTGGAGTACGGCGAGCAGGCCCTGCTGGACTGCGAGGCCCACGCCGTGACCACCGCGCTGGAACAGGCGGTGCTGGCCAACATCGTCAGTACGGGGCTGGTGTCCCTGTTGGTGCTGGACGACTACAACTGCGCCATCGCCCACTCGGTGTACTACGGCCTGGTGCTGCTGCCCGGCTTTGAGCAGCGCTGGCTGCACGGCAATGTGGTGGCCTACGGCGTGCTGGTGCAGCTTTTGGTGGACGGCGACGAAGCCGAGGCCGTGCGGCTGAAAGCCTTTTTGAAGAAGCTGCGCATCCCCACCACCCTGGCGGAGATGGACGTGCCCGCCGACCGGCCGGCGCTGGCCGCAGTGCTGACCGAGACGGTGACCGGCCCCGACATGGAGCACATCCCGTACCCGGTCACCGAGGACATGGTGTTTGCGGCCATGCAGCGGGCCGAGCAGTTGTGACCCCAAAAAATATACCCCGCATCAATAAAAAACGAAAGTGATGTGTCATATGTGAAAACCAATGTTGTCAACCCCAAGAACCTCGTCAAGTTCATTCTGGGCTCGGCCTTCGGTGCGCTGATGTTCCTGGTGCCCATCCCCTACGAGGAGTCCTTCACCACCCTGCTGGAGTTCTGCAAGAACTTCCTCAAGAGCCTGTTCGGCGGCAGCCTGCCCTACATCCTGGTCACGCTGGCGGTGGTGGCCTCCATCCTCACCGTGTACGACTGGTTCTGCAAGCCGGACTGGATCCGCAAGAACCACTACCTGTCCAAGGCGTTCTCCACCACCCCGCTGTACATCGTGTCCAAGGTCACCGGCACCATCGTGGCCTGCATGGTGGTGTTCGGCGTGGGCCCCGAGTTCATCACCTCCATCGACACCGGCGCCACCATGGTGGACCTGTGCTGCATCCTGATCTGCATCGTGCTGAGCTTCAGCTTCC
>JAFUQL010000014.1 GCA_017472375.1 Oscillospiraceae bacterium
ACGGGCAGTGCGGAGCGGTTGGGCTTTGATCTGTATATATTATACCAAAATGGTGTAGTTTATGCAATAGGTGGGCGAAAGATTTTTCCCCGCGCCACAGAATTGCAGCTGAGCCGCTTTTGTGCTAGTATGGTCCCAGAGAACATCGTATATTCGACAGGAGGTGCCGCCATGCGCGTGGAACAATTCGTGATGGCCTACCGGGCAGAGCAGGACCGCCTGCGCGCCCTGCTACCGGAGGGGTATGAGTCGTTGCGGCCGGTGCTGCGCATCAACGCCGAGCTTCGCGGCGAGGGGGATGCCGCCGCAGCCTATGTGGAGTTCAACACCCCGGTGGCCGCCTGTGGTAAGCGCGGCTGGCTGAACATCGCCCACTGGGAACACCCTGCCGCAGGTGCGGTGGAGCGCAGCGGCAGTACGGTGACCTTCCGCCTGCCCTTTCTGACCATCGCCTTCACCGGGGTGGGTGCGGTGGGCGGCTGCCCTGCCGAAAAGGACAACGACGGGTGCTTTTTTATCGGGGAGACCACCCGCTTCGTCCCCGCTGAGACGATCACCCGGAACAAGGAATACTGCATCTGCCGCTTTGTGTGGCACTTCACCGGGCAGGATGCTCACGGCGAGAGTGCGGACATCCGGTCGGTGGCGGTACAGCCCACGGCCGCTGCCGTGCAATACGAACAACAGCCCCTCACCCCTGAGAACGCCGCCGGCATCCCCTGCGAACAGGTGCTGGGCTCCTACACCGTTTGCTTTGAGCGCGGCTGAGCGCTTTGAAATGCAGAACACAGATGCAAAACGCGCCGCTCCCACCCGGGAACGGCGCGTTTTCTTCGTATCATCGATGTTCAAAAGCTGATTCAGCCCACATACTGCACCAGAATGCCGCCGATGGTCAGCATCAGGGCACCGCTGCCCCGGGTGACGATCTGAGCGAAGGGCAGCAGATCCATTCGGTCGGAGCTGCTCAGCACCGCCACATTGCCGCTGCCGCCCATGTTGGTGGCACACATACCCGCCGCAATGGCCGACTCGATGGGATAGAAGCTCACCAGGCGGCCCACAAAGGCCGCAGTCAGGGTGATGGTGGTCTCGATGAGCAGCACGGTCAGCAGGTAGGGCAGGGTCAGGTCGGCGGCGATGGTCTCCAGGTCACTCATGGTCATGCCGATGCCGAACAGTGCCGCCGCCGTCCATGCCTTGATGGCGAACTGCCCCCACTGGCGGGCGGCGTCCTCCATGGCCGCGGGCATCACGCCCATGCACTTCACCACCACCACCGTGATGATCATCCACGCGTAGGTGGGCACCATGGGCACCAGATGATGCAGCAGCGCACCCACCCCGTAGAAGGCCAGCGACAGAGTCATGCCGCCGGCGAGCTGCTCCAGCGTAGGCTTCAGCGGAGCCTGCACCGGCGCCGGCTGGCCGTCGTTCACCAGCCGGCCGTTGCCCGTCCACTGGGGCTTTTTGCAGCCCAGCGTGTTGGCAAGGCTAGCGTACACGATGGCGATGCAGTTGCCCAGCACCGTGGCCGGGGCCATACGGGTCAGGATCACGCCCGCGTCCACGCCAAGCTGTGCAGAGTACACCTGGCTGAGGGGCACCGTACCGGCGGTCATGCCGCCGCTGGTCATGGGCACCAGAATGAACAGGATGGCATCCCAGAAGCCCTGCCCCATGAGCACGCCCATGCCGCCGCAGACCAGAGCACCCGCGAACACCGCCGCAATGGACACCGGCAGGATGCGCACCGCACCCTTGAGCAGCAGCCCCCGGTCGATGCTGAACAGACTGCCGGTGATCAGCGCCGCGATGTACAGCACCAGAAAGCCCTGGTCGTTCACAAAGGCATCCACGGTGGCCATTGCGCCCTCGGGGAACACACCCAGCAGCGCCAGGATCGCACCACCGAAGATGCACATCACCGAGCCGCCCAGATAGGTCTTGACCACCGGGATGATCGCACCCAGCTTGTTCATGCCATCGCCGAGGATCATCAGCAAAAAGAACGCACCCACGATGCTTGCCGGCAGGCAATCCAGCGCAAGCATGGCCGCCAGCAGCGCCAGCGCCAGCAGATACAGCCCCAGCGGCAGGCCGCCCACCTTCACCGTGCCCAGCATTCCGGGCAGGCCCTGTGTCTTGTTTTCCATGTGTACTCCTCCGAACTCCGGCCGCTTGCCCGCGCCGCAATCCTTCTCCGATCGTTAGTTACGAAAGCAATATTTTCAACCTGTTATGAAAAAATGCCCCGCCCGGCCTTTTGGGCCGGCGGGGCATCGGTCATGCTATTTAATTGGTTCAGCGCACCAAGCGGTCCAGCATATCCAGCAGTCCATCGGCCAAAGTGCGGCTCTGTGCGGCCTGCCGGGGCTTCACAGCCGGCTCCGCCGTATCTTTCTGGGCAGGCTTCGGCTTGCCGGCTGCCTTGCGGGGCTTCTCCTCCGCTGCGGGCGCAGGGGCTTTCACCTCGGCCTGCTGCGGAAACACCTTCAGCTGTTCGTCCAACACGGCCAGGCCCTGCTCGGTCTCGCCGATGGCCACCCGTACCGCATTGGTAGACTGCTGCAGCGTCCGGGTCACCTGCTGGATCTGCGCATCCACCTGTGCAAGCTGCTGCTTCAGCAGAGCAACACTGTCGGCCACGTCCTGCGCACCGGCCTCCATGGCCGCACGGGCCTGCCTGGCCTCCTGCTCCACCCGAAGATGGGCCGCAGCCTCTTCCTCGCGCAGCGCGGCGCGGCGTGCCAAGTCCTCCCGGCGCAGGCGCTCGTCCCGCTCGGTGCTCTCGGCGGTCATATCCGCCACCTGACGAGCCGCAACATCCAGCATTTTGCGTGCCTGCTCCTGTGCCTCGTCCAGTTTTTTCTGGGCGTCGGCCTGCGCATTGCGGGCACGGTCATCCAGCTCATCGCTGCGCTTCTGCCATGCGGCAAGCTGCTCGGTCAGCCGGTCGATCTGGGCGTTCAGCTCCTTGCTTTGGGCGCGCAGACGTACGGCTTCCTGCTCCCGGTCAAACAGGCGGATCTTATAGGACTGGGCCTCCGCCTCAGCCTGTTCCTGCCGGGCGGCACTGTCGGCCATGCGCTGCTCCAGCTGAGCGGCTTCCTCCCGGGCCTCCGCAAGCTGGTTCTGCAGGCCGATCTTCTCCTCTTCGAGCCGGGCGATGGTCTGGCGCAGCGCGGCGGTGCAGGCATCGTGTTCCTCCTGCGCCTGTTTGGATGCGGCGGCCATGGTGTCGGCCCAGCTCAGCACGTCCTGCTTCTGGAAACCCATCAGCGCGGTACGAAACCGGGCGGTCATCTCCTCCTGCGGCATCCCTCTGCCCCCTTTCGTCGGCTGTCAGTCAAAAATCAGCGGCGCTTGTTCAGCATATCAATGATGGTGGCGTAGTAGCTGTCGTCATCCTGCGCAGAGGCGGTCTCCACCACAGGGGTGGGCACCGGGGCCTCGGCGGCCTGGGCGTTCAGCACGGGCTGAGGCACAGCGGGGGCTGCAGCCTCCTGCTGCTCGCCGTTGTTCTCGAAGCCGGTGGCCACCACGGTGATGAGCATCTCATCGGACAGGGACTCGTCAAAGGCGGTACCCCAGATGATGTTGGCATCGGGATGGGCGGAATCGGTGATCATGCTGGCAGCCTCTTCCACTTCCTCCAGGCCGATGTCCGGGGAGGAGGTGATGTTGATAATGACGCCGCGGGCGCCGGAGATGCTGGTCTCCAGCAGCGGGCTGGAAATGGCAGCCTTGGCGGCGTTCTCGGCCTTGCCGCTGCCCTTGGCGCTGCCCACGCCCATGTGGGCGTAGCCGGCATCCTTCATGATGCTGCGCACGTCGGCGAAGTCCAGGTTGATAAAGGCAGGCACATTGATCAGCGCGGAAATGCTCTCCACGCCCTGGCGCAGCACATTATCGGCGGCGGCAAAGGCATTCACCAGGGTGATCTTCTCCTGGCTGATGAGCTTCAGACGCTCGTTGGGGATGACGATCAGGCTGTCCACATGCACCAGCAGGTTGGCGATGCCCTTTTCGGCCATCTTCATCTTGCGCTTGCCCTCAAAGGCAAAGGGCTTGGTGACGATGCCCACGGTCAGAATGCCCAGCTCATGGGCGACCTCGGCCACCACAGGGGCAGCGCCGGTGCCGGTGCCGCCGCCCATACCGGCGGTGATAAAGACCATCTGCGCACCCTTCAGCGCGCTGGCGATCTCATCCTTGCTCTCCTCGGCAGCGCGCTGGCCCACCTCGGGGTCGGCGCCTGCGCCGCGGCCCTTGGTCAGCTTGGCGCCAAGCTGCACCTTCTGGGTGGCCTTGCTGGCCAGCAGCGCCTGCTGGTCGGTATTCATGGCAACGAACTCCACGCCCTGCACACCGTCCACCAGCATGCGGTTGACGGCGTTGCCGCCGCCGCCGCCCACGCCGATCACCTTGATGTTGGTCACATTTGCCATTTCGGTATCAAGCACAAAAGCCATACTTCAAACTTCCCCCTGTTTCTGCTCGGTTGGATCTGTATACACAACTGTGAAAAGGGCCGCCCGTCGACAGTTCGGACTGCCCTCTGGAATATCTTCCTATTCTTTATAAGAGTACCAGATTTCCTTGTCAAATTCAAGGTCTAATGCTGGATTCCGCACAGGAAACCAAAAAATTCTTTCCCTTATTCCCATCGAATGTGCGTGTACTTTCCTCGTCCTGCCAGCGGGCATCTGCCCCAAGGCGGCGCAGCAGAGCCGCAAGGTCGCCGTAACCCCGTCGAATATGGGCCGTGCCCCCGATGAGGCTGACCCCTTCAGCCTGCAGGGCCGCGACCGCCAGCGCAGCCCCGCCCCGCAGGTCGGGTGCGGTCACACAGGCGCCTTTCAGCGGGCCGAAGGGGCGGATGTCCAGCCGCCGCCCCGCTGCCTGTACGCCCGCCCCCAGCGCCGAAAAGCCCGCCGCACAGCTGAACCGGCTGGCAAACACCGTATCCTCGAAGTGGCTGTTGCCCCGCGCCCGCAGGAATGCTGCCGCCACAATAGGCGCTGCATCGGTGGGAAATGCCGGGTACTCCCCGGCCCGCACCAGTCCTGCACCCTCCAGCCGGGGCGGAGCCTCCAGCATCAGTGCTGCCGGGCCCAGCCGCTGGGCCTGGCAGCCCGCCCGGACCAGCACCTCCACCACTGCCTCCAGATGAGCAGGCACACAGCGGCGCAGGGTCACCCGTCCACCGGTGGCGGCGGCCGCAGCCAGCACGGTCGCCCCCACGATGCGGTCGGCCACCGGGCGATACACCGCACCGCTGAGCCGCTCCTGGCCCTGGATCCAGATGGTGCCGGTGCCTGCCCCGCAGATGTGCGCCCCGCAGGCCATCAAAAAGCGGGCCAGATCCACCACCTCCGGCTCCCTGGCCGCCCCGCGCAGCACCGTGATCCCCTTTGCCCGCACCGCCGCCATCAAAAGGGTCTCGGTGGCGCCCACACTGGGCAGGCGCAGGGTGTAGTCCACCCCGCGCAAGCCCTCCGGCGCTTCCAGAGTCAGCCGCTCACCCCGCCAGCCGCCCTCCGCCCCCATTCGGGCAAGGCCGTCCAGGTGGATGTCGATGGGCCGCGGCCCCAGCGGGCAGCCCCCCGGCAGGGTCATGGACACCCGCCCGCACCGGTGCAGCATGGGCGCCAGATAGAACACCGAACTGCGCATGGCCCCCACAGGGCCGTCCGGCAGGCTTCCGGTGCCCGGCTGCCCCGGGCTGAGGGAGAGATCCTCCCCTTCCCGCCGGGCCTTCATCCCCGCCGCCCGCAGCAATTCAAGGCTGTTGTCCACATCGGTCAGGCGGGGGACCTGCCGCACCCGCACCGGCCCGGCACACAGCAGGCTCGCCGCCAAAATGGGCAGCAGACTGTTCTTGGCTGTCGGGAGCCACACCTCCCCTTCCAGTCGTTTTCCTCCTGCGATCCGCAGCACCTCGCCCACATCGCTCCTCCCCTTTCTGTGCAGATTCTGCCTCAATCTATGCCCCGCCGGGGGGCCGCGTGAGCAAAAACGCACAAATGGGCCGCGGCCTGGGATCTCCTCCCGGCCACAGCCCTGTTTTTATGGGGAAAGATGTTCAGTACCGGTCCTGGCTGCCCTGCCGTGACACCGAAAGCACGATCCCCATCTCACCCAGCAGCATCATCAGGCTGGTGCCGCCGGAGGAAAAGAACGGCAGACTGATGCCGGTGTTGGGGATGGTATTGGTGACCACCGCGATGTTCAGCACCGCCTGCAGGCACACCTGTACCACGAACCCCACCACCAGCAGCGCACCGAATTTATCCGGCGCACGCACCGCGATGACCATGCCCCGCCACAGCAGCAAAAAGAACAGCAGCAGTACCATCAGCGCACCCACAAAACCCAGCTCCTCACACAGGATGGAGAAGATGAAGTCATTTTGGGGTTCGGGCACATACAGGTGCTTTTGGCGGCTGTTGCCCAGCCCCAGCCCGGTGGCTCCGCCGCTGCCGATGGCGTACAGGCTCTGGATGGTCTGGTGCCCGTCGCCCAGCGGATCGGCAAAGGGATCCAGCCAGCTTGAGAGCCGGTCGGTGGCGTAGGGCACCAGGTCCGGCAGCAGAATGAGGGCCAGCGAGATGGCTGTCAGCCCGCCTGCACCAGCCAGCCCAAACCACCGCAGCCCCGTCCCGCCCACAAACATCAGCACCGCTCCGATGGCCAGGATCAGCAGGGTGCCCGACAGGTGGGGCTCCAGCAGCATGAGCACCGCCACCACCCCCAGAATGGCCGCAAAGGGCAGCACCCCCACCGAAAAAGATCCCATGCGGCTCTGGTTCAGGGCAATGATGTGGCTGAACACCAGCACCACCGAAAACTTTGCGATCTCACTGGGCTGCAGGGTGCCCAGCCCCGGCAGTACGATCCACCGCTTGCAGCCGTTGTACTCGGGCATAAACAGCACCACCACAAGCAGCACCAGCGAAAGCCCCAGCATGGGCCAGGCCAATTTGTGATAGATGTGGTAATCCACCCGGCTGGCCGCCATCATAGCGGCCAGCCCCACCGCCGCAAACAAAAGCTGCGGCCTCAGATAGGCATAGGCATCGCCCCGGCGGTACAGCCCCACCGCCCAGCTGGCGCTGCCCAGCATGATCAGGCCAAAGACCACCAGTGTCAGGATCAGCACCAGAAAGGGCAGGTCGGCGCCTGGCTGTGCGGCCAGCCTGCGCCGCAGCCCGCTCAGCCCCCCGCTCTCTTTTGAATGCTGCATCGGTCATCCCCCCATTCCTCAAGAGATTGGGCCGCAGCCGGAGGAACTAATCCTCCGGGATGGCCGGGTCGTAAAAATCCACCTGCACCACCTCGCCCATGGCAAGGCTCGTGCCCGCCGGGCTGCTCTGGCGCATCGCAACCGTGCCCTCCCGGCCCGCCGCGCCGCCTGCCTGCAGGTTCAGCCCGGCTGCGGCCATGGCTGCAGCGGTCTCCTCCAGCGTCTGGCCGGTCACGGCGGGGACGGTCACGGTGCGCAGCTCCAGCCCCTCCTCGGTGTACAGCAGCACCGTACTGCCCCGGGGCAGGCTGCGGCCTCCCTCCGGGTACTGGCTTATCACCCGGTCGCCGCTGCCCACCACCTTGGCGGCAAATCCGGCCTCGGTCAGGGTCTGCCGGGCAGAGGTGACCGTGCGCCCGGCCATGTCCGGCAGTTCGGCCTGCATCCGCTGCTGCTCGGTGGCGGTGTACTGGCGCGGCACCCCAAGATAGTCCAGGGTATCCTCCAGCACCGCCGCCACCACCGGCGCACTGAGGGTCCCGCCCGCCGGGGTATAGGTGGGCGGCTCATCCAGGCAGAGCAGTACCGCGATCTGCGGGTCATCGATGGGCGCCACCCCCACAAAGCTGGCGATTCGAGCCTTGTCGTCCTCCGAGTCCAGCTTCTGGCTGGTGCCGGACTTGCCGCCCACCCGCAGCCCCGCCACATAGGCATTGCGGCCGCCGCCCTCCAACACCACCTGTTCCATCATGGCCCGCATGGCTGCACTGGTCTGCTCGGTGATCACCTGCCGCACCACCGTGGGCTCGGTCTGCTTCAGAACGTTCCCGTCGGCATCGGTCACCGTCTGCACCACATAGGGCTGCATGCGGCGGCCGCCGTTCACCACCGCCGCCACCGCGGTGATCATCTGGATGGGGGTGATCTTGCTGGACTGCCCGAAGGAGCAGCTGGCCAGCTCCACCGGGCCCATCCGGTCGGCGGTGTAGTACTCGCTCTTTTTGGGCTCGGCGGGCAGGTCGATGCCGGTGGCCCCGCACAAGCCGAAGGCCTCGAAGTAATCGTAAAAGGCCTGCTTGCCCAGCCTTGCTCCCACCTGGATGAACGCCTGGTTGCAGGAGTTCATCAGCGCATGGGTCAGATCCTGTACCCCGTGGCGTTTCTGGTTGGCGCAGTGAAAGTGGATGCCC
>JAFUQL010000015.1 GCA_017472375.1 Oscillospiraceae bacterium
CACTTCGTGCTGGACAGCCGCTGTCACCCCTGTGTCAGCGCCGCCATGGAGCGGGACGGGGTGGGGCACATCGCCCTTGAGACCGAACTGGATCGGGCACTGCTGCTGGCGGACGGCCTTGACCCGGTGCGCACCCCGCTCACCGGCCATGTGGAGCCCACTGTGGCCAACGCCCATGTGCTGCGGGCGTTCTTTCCGGGGGTGACCACCCTGCAGATGCAGGCGAGCCTGCGCTGGATGAAGCTTGCGGACGGCATCTTCCTCGCCCCCGGGCGGGGCAAGCGGGTGCTGCTGCGGGCGGCGGCACGGGCCGTCGGGCAGGAGGATCTCACCCAGATGGTGATCGGCTACGCCCCCGACCCCGCCTGTGCCCGGGCGCTGGCAGAGCTGCAGGCCCTGTGCGGGGATGCGGTGGAACCGGCCAGGCGGCTGTGCGAATCCCTCGGCCCGGTGCTGCCCTGTGACCCTGCCTTCGGGGTGGATTTCAGCGGGCAGACCCACTGACGGAATTTTGCAAACGAGAGGAGACACACCATGGCGCAGTTGGACCTGACCCGGGGCAGCATCACCGGAACCATGCTGCGCTTTGCGCTGCCCATGATCGCGGGCAACCTGCTGCAGCAGATGTACAACGTGGCCGACACCTTCATCGTGGGGCGGTTCCTCGGCCCGGATGCGCTGGCGGCGGTGGGCTCCTCCTACACCCTGATGACCTTCCTCACCTCCATCCTGCTGGGTCTGTGCATGGGCAGCGGGGCGGTGTTCTCCAATAAGTTCGGCGCACAGGACGCCCCCGGCCTGCGGGCCAGTGTGTACACCTCCTTTGTGCTGATCGGTGCGCTGGCGCTGGCCCTCAACGGGGCGGTGTTTCTGCTCATCGACCCCATGATGACCCTGATGAACGTGCCCGCCGAGGTGTACGGCCTGATGCGGGAGTACCTGTGGGTCATCTTTTTCGGGGTCGCGGCCACCTTTCTCTACAACTATTTCGCCTCGCTGCTGCGGGCGGTGGGCAATTCGACGGTGCCGCTGGTGTTTCTGGGCGTTTGCTCGGTGCTGAACGTGGTGCTGGATGTGGCCGCTGTGCTGCTGCTGGACTGGGGCGTGGCCGGTGCGGCCGCCGCCACCGTGCTGTCCCGGTGGGTCAGCGGGCTGGGGCTGGCGGCCTACACCCTTGTGAAGCTGCCGCAGCTCCGTCCCACCCGCGCCGACCGGCGGATGCGGGGACAGGCCGGGGAGATCGTGCGCACCTCGCTGCTCACCTGTATGCAGCAGTCGGTGATGAACTTCGGCATCCTGATGGTGCAGGGGCTGGTGAACCGCTTCGGCCCTGCGGTGATGGCGGCCTTTGCCGCCGGCGTGAAGATCGACTCCTTCGCCTATATGCCGGTGCAGGACTTCGGCAATGCCTTTTCCACCTTCATTGCCCAGAACTATGGCGCGGGGGAGAAGGGGCGCATCCGGCAGGGCATCCGCAGCGCCGCAGCGCTGGCGGTGGGCTTCAGCCTTGCGGTCTCGGCGGTGGTGTGGGTGTTCGCCCGCCCGCTGCTGTGCATCTTCATCGACCCGGCAGAGACCGAGATCCTGCGCATCGGTGTGCAGTACCTGCGCATTGAGGGCGCGTTCTACTGCGGCATCGGCGGGCTGTTTCTGCTGTACGGGCTGTACCGGGCCATCCGCCGCCCGGGTATGTCGCTGGTACTCACGGTGGTGTCGCTGGGCACCCGCGTGGGACTGGCCTATGCGCTGGCCCCTGTGGTGGGGGTCACGGCCATCTGGTGGGCCATCCCCATCGGCTGGGCACTGGCCGATGCGGTGGGTGTATTGTACTACCGCCTTCGGGTGAGCCCCACGGACTGACATCTGCAACGAAAGAACGAGGAGCATCTTATGGAACAGCATCCCCCGCTGAAGGTCATCGCCCGCATTCGCAGCGACTTCGGCGATAAATTCGGCATTCCCCGCCAGAGCGGCCTTGTGGACGAGCTGGAGGCCACCATCGTATTCGAGCCTGAGTATCGCAACCCGGATGCGGTGCGCGGCCTGGAGGACTACAGCCACATCTGGCTGGTGTGGCAGTTTTCCCGCGCGGTGCGGGAGGACTGGAGCCCCACCGTGCGGCCGCCCCGGCTGGGCGGCAATCGGCGCATGGGGGTGTTCGCCACCCGCTCGCCCTTCCGCCCCAACGCCATCGGGCTGTCCTCGGTGCGGCTGGAGCGGGTGGAGCTGAGTGCCGAACTGGGGCCGGTGCTGCACATCCGGGGCGCTGACCTGCTGGACGGCACCCCCATCTATGACATCAAGCCCTACCTGCCCCATGTGGACAGCCACCCGGATGCAAGGGGCGGCTTTGCGGGGCAGTTTGCGGAATACGCCCTGCGGGTGGAGTTCCCGCCTGCGCTGCTGGAACGAGTGCCTGAGCACCGCCACGCCGCCCTGACCGGCGTGCTGGCGCAGGACCCCCGCCCCAGCTATCAGCACGACCCCGCCCGGGTGTACGGCATGACCTTTGCCGGGCTGGAGGTGAAATTCACCGTGGACGGCCAGACCCTGACCGTGTGTGGTGTGGAGCCGCTGTGAGCGGCCGGACTTTTTAAGGAGGACATCGCCATGGACGAGAAGCAGCTTCAGGAACTGATCGGGCAGGTGAACGCCTGCTTTTCCAAAAAGTCCCGCGACCCGGCCCGGATCGACGCCATCCTGACCGCGCTGGGGCAATATTGGCGCGCCCACCCGGACACCCGGCTGGGGCAGCTGGTGTGCTGCATGGCCCGCGGCGCCGACCCCTTTGTGCTGGAGGACGACCTGCTGCTGGAGCGGCTGAACGAGGCCCTCGCAGAGGACGCCGCCGGCGGAAACTGACACAAGGAGAACCATTTTGGAAGATAAAAAATACGCGTTGCTGATCGATTCGGACAACGTGTCCCACAAATACATCGCCTGCATCCTGGACGAGATGACCAAGTACGGCGTGACCACCTATAAGCGCATCTACGGCGACTGGACCAGCCCTCAGACCGCCCGCTGGCGGGAGGAGTTGCTGAAAAACTCCATCATTCCCATCCAGCAGTTTCAGAATACGGTGGGCAAGAACTCCACCGATTCGGCGCTGATCATTGATGCCATGGACATCCTGTACACCAACAACGTGGACGGGTTCTGCATCGTGTCCAGCGATAGCGACTTCACCCGCCTGGCCAGCCGCCTGCGGGAATCCGGCATGACGGTGATCGGCATGGGCGAGGAAAAGACTCCCCGGGCCTTCCGCGCCGCCTGCAGCATCTTCACCAGCCTGGAGCTGCTTCTGGACGAGCAGAATCAGGACGAGCCCCAGCCCGAGACCCCGAAAAAGCCCGCCGCTCTGCCCAAAGAGACGGTGGAGGCGGACATCGTGGCGCTCATCACCGAGAACGAGAACCGGGGCCGTACCACCGCGCTGGGCGAGATCGGCAGCCGCCTGCAGAACAAGTACCCGGACTTTGACGTGCGCAACTACGGCTACAGCCTGCTGAGCAAATTCCTGGACGAGATCCCCAGCCTGGAACTGGTGAAGGAGGGGCACACCATTCTGGTGCGGCTGCGCAGCGACGACTCCGCCAGCGCCGAGGTGGAACACTGGCTGGCCGAGGTGGTGCGTGCCGCCGGCCGCCGGGGCGTGACCCTCAGCGAGCTGAGCAACCAGCTCCACAGCCGGTATCAGAACTTCCGGGTGCGGGAGTATGGCTACTCCCAGTTTTCCAAGTTCGTGCAGAGCATCCCCGGCCTTGAGCTGGACCGGGGCCGCGAGCTGGTGCGCTGGGCGGGCCTGTAACAAAGCAAAAAACGACCTCTCCGTGCGGATCGTCCCGCGGGGAGGTCGTTTTTATGTTGGGATCAGGGACTTACTGCTGGGGCTTGGCGTGGGCCTTTTCGGTCAGGTTCTTGGGCTTGACCACGATGCGCAGGTGAGAACCCTCGCCGCACTTGCCCTTTTCGTCGTTGACCTCGATGTCGAACCACATCTTGCGGCCCTCAAGGCTGCGCAGGGTGGCGGTGGCGGTCACCTTCATGCCCACGGGGGTGGGGGCCAGGTGGCGGCAGTGGATCTCGGCGCCCACGGTGGTGGTGCCCTCCTCCAGATAGGCCTTGGCCAGCTCCAGAGCGCAGGCCTCCATCAGGGCCACCATGTTGGGGGTGGAGAGGATCTGCGCGCCGGCGCTGCCGATCCGCTTGGCGGTCATGTCATCGGTGACGGTCCAGGTCAGGGAATGAACGGTGGGCTTATCCATGAAAAATACCTCCTGCAAATGTGCCGCCGATGGGGCGGGCTGAGCTTTTCTCTATTGTAACATGGCAGAGCGGGGGCGGCAACCGATTTGTGCGGGGATCACCCGTTGTTTTGGCACCTTCCCGCAGATCACTCGGTGTCGGCTCTGGGTCACTCTGCCAGCCCCGATGCAAGGCAAAAAACAGCCCCCGGCGCGGCTGCGCCGGGGGCTGTCCTATCTCATTGGCTGACTGAGCCAGCGTGCGGAACGCTTACTTCAGGGTCAGGGTGAAGGGGTTGGAGTAGACCGTGTAGGTGGGATCGATCTCCAGGGCAACGCCGTTCACATCCAGCTCAGAGGTGTAGCGAGCCATGACCAGAGCCTCACCGGCCGCGTCATAGGCGATCTTGCCGTCCTCCAGAGCGACCTCAGCGCCCTCCAGAACGACCAGCTCCAGCTCACCGTTCACATCCAGCACGTCGCCGATCTGGGAGATGACCTGAGCGTTCAGAGCATCACCGGCGCTGACAGCAGCGTCCTCAGCCTCGATGGCGATGGCCCAATCGGAAGCCCAGGTGGTGTAGTTGGTGGTCATGGAGTAGGTGCCGCCGTTCAGGTAGTGGTTGGCGAAGTCGGCCTCGGCGTTGTAGGTCCACTCCCAGCTGGTCAGGCCGCGGTGACGGGCAGCGGCGTTGACCTCCAGGCTGATGCAGCCGTAGGAGTCATTCAGGGTGGCGTTGTACTGCTTCAGGAAGTTGGTGTACAGGTAACCGACAGCGGCACCCACACCGTTCTCCTCAGCATAGGCACCCAGGCTGCCCCAGTAGTAGTTGTTGCCGTTGTAGGCCATGCCCATGCCCAGGTAACCCAGGGACATCTCGGGCCACTCGGCCTCCATAGCCTTCATAACGTCCTTGGACTCGTCGTACTCGTTCCAGAACTGACCGCCGTCGTTGAAGGTGATGACGCACATACGGTCGGTCATGTCCATCTCTTCGGCCAGCTCCTTCAGGACGCTGACGATGGCGGGCTGGTAGGACTTGATCTCGATGAAGTGGATGACATCTTCGTCATCCAGCTCCTCCCAGTACTCGCGCAGGGAGGGGATGCGGTCGGTCTCGGGATCATAGTTGATGACCATGTTCTCACGGCCGGCCTTGTTGCGGTTCTCGTTGTTGGCGTTCAGGACGGAGTTGGGAGCGTTCTCCTTGGTGTCGTCGGTCATATCGAACTCCAGAGCCTGCAGCTCGGCCAGAGTCAGGGACTCAGCCCAGCGGTCATCCGGATCGTTGAACAGACGGCCGACGGTATCGTCGTGCAGGACGAACAGCTCGCCGTCCGCAGACAGGCCGATGTCGCACTCGATCACGTTGGCGCCGGCCTCGATGGCAGCGCGGCCGGAGTTGATGGTGCACTCGATGTACTCGCTGGGCAGGCCGCGGTGGCCGGTGATGTAGACGTGACGCAGCAGGGAGACGCCGTCATCCGCGAAGGAGGAGATGGCCTCGGCCACAGCAGCGTAGTCGGAGCAGTAGATGCCGTTGACGCCGTTGGTCAGCTGGGTGTAGATGGCCTCAGCGTTGGGGGAGGTCTCGGCCCAGACGGTCAGCAGCATGCCGCGCATGTACTCGACGGCCTCGTAGGTGCAGAGCTCCTCGGGGACCAGAGCGACCTTGGCATGGGCGCCGTTGGTGCCCTGGATGATCTTCAGCAGGTCGGCGCGCTCGGTGGTCAGAGAAGCGTCGGTCCAGTCGATCATGCCCAGAACGCCCACGTTGGCCTCGCAGATCTCGGTGACGTACTCGGGATGCTCATAGGAAGCGACCACGAAGACGTCGGCCAGCTCATACTCGGTGGCAAAGGCGCTGACCGCAGCGGCGGTGTCGGCGTCGGAGATGTACAGGGCAGCCAGAGTGGTGTCCTTGACCTCAGCCAGATAGACGCCCAGGTTGCCGGAGATGGCCTTGCCGTCCATGCTGTAGACGGCCAGATCCTTGTCCACCTTGACGATCATGGTGTTGGGACGGACGGACTCGTCGGCCACCGCCAGAGCGGTGTCGTCGGCGGGCCACGCGATGGTGGCGGAGTAGGTGATGGAAGTTTCGGGCTCGTACAGGTCGTCGGCCCAGACGGACAGGGCAGCGGCCTGCTCAGCGGTCATCTCCTCGACCGGAGGAGCTTCGGTGGGGGCGGGGTCAGCGGACGATGCTTGCTGGGAGGAGCAGGCGACGATGCTGAGCATCATGGCCAGCGCCAGCAGAAGGGCAGCGAGCTTTTTCATTTGAACAGCCTCCTAACAATAGAATTAAAGTGCCTATATTATACTCCACTTTGTGCAAAATGAGAAGTTTTTTGTCAGAATTTGTTATAAATTTGTGAGATTTTTGCAATTCAGTGCGGTAAACTGGTTGATTCGTGCTATAGCACCGGGGGGATGCGCAGCCCCTCAGAGCAAAAAACAGCCAAAGACTGACGGAAGTGCGTTCCGCAGGCCGTTGGCTGGGATTTTTGTCATTGAAACGTATTTTCAAAGATGCAGAGCGGCGGCGCAGGGGTCAGGCATCCCTTGCTTCGCTCAAAGGCAGCAGGGTGTCACGCTTCTGGCCGTACTTGTACCGGGCCAGCAGGCCGGCGCAGGAGTCAGCGATGGCCTCGGCAGCATAGATGCCCAGCACGCTGCCGGTCACCCGGGGCAGAAGGATGGCCAGCGGCATCAGCAGCACCACCTTGCGCATCAGGGCCAGGAACAGACTGGTCCTGGCCTGGCCGGTGCCCATGAAGCAACTCTGGTAGGTGTACAGCAGACCGAAAGCCCACACGCCCGCGAAGAAGATAAGGCCGGTCTCGGCTGCCAGGTCCACCAGCGCCTGGTCCGGGGTGAAGAAGCGGGCCACATACCGGGTGCCGAAGCAGGCCCCAAAGCAGGCCAGAATGGTGCCGGTGAAGCACACCCGCTGCATCAAAGCGGCGGTGCGGCGCACCCGACAGTAATTTTTGGCGCCGTAGTTGTAGCTGATGATGGGCTGGCAGCCCTGGCTGATGCCCAGCATGGGCTTGGTGAACAGCATCATGATGCTCTGCAGGATGGTGAAGCTGCCCACATACAGGTCGCCGCCGTAGGTCTGCAGGCCGCTGTTGATGACGATGACCAGCAGACTTTCGGTGCCCTCCATCACAAAGGGGGCCACGCCCAGCGCAGCGGTGCTGCGGATGATGGAGAAGTCGGGCTTCAGATACTTAAGCCGGATGTGCAGGCCGGAGGCGGGGCTGCACAGGAACCGCACCACCCATGCGGCGCTCACCGCCTGGCTGAGGATGGTGGCCAGCGCCGCGCCTTTCACGCCCATGTCCAGTACAAAGATGAACAAGGGGTCCAGCAGCACGTTCAGCACGGCGCCGATGAGCACGCTGGCCATGGCGGTGTTGGAGTGCCCCTGGCAGGTGATGAAGCTGTTCAGCCCCAGCGAGATCAGCACAAAGACGGTGCCCCACAGGTAGACCGACAGGTATTCCACCGCGTAGCCAATGGTGGCGTCCGACGCGCCGAAGGCGTACAGGAACGGCACCTTGAAGATCTGGCCGAAGGTGGTCAGCACCACGCTCAGCACCAGAAGCAGGGTGACACTGTTGCCCATGATGCGCTCGGCCTTGTCCCGGTCACCGGCGCCAAGCTGGATGGAGGCCAGCGGTGCGCCGCCCGACCCGGCGAACACCGCAAAGGCAGTGGCAAACAGTAGGATGGGGGAACACAGGCCCACACCGGTCAGAGCCACCGAGCCGATCTCGGGGATGTGGCCGATGAAAGCGCGGTCCACGATGTTGTACAGGATGTTGACCAGCTGGGCCAGCATGGAGGGCACGGCCAGCTTGACCATCAGCGGGCCGAGCGGGGCGTTCGCAAGGCGGGTCTCCTGTGCGGAAGCTTGGGATGCAGACATGGCGTTACCTCACTGTGTTGTTTTAAAAA
>JAFUQL010000121.1 GCA_017472375.1 Oscillospiraceae bacterium
CGGGACCACCTCAACCACGTCAAAGCGGATGGTACACTCAGCCAGAATGGGATGCTGCGCCAAATATTGCTGTGTCGCCAGCAGGATCTTCTGCTGCTTGCGCAGATCCACTGCCTCACAGGGAGCCGAAAACGCCTCGCTGCTCCGGGTCTTCACCTCTGCGATCACCAGAAGGTCGTCCTTGAACACGACCAGATCCAGCTCCCCCATTCGGGTACGGAATCCGTGTTCCAACAGGCAAAAGCCTTGTTTTTAGTAATAGCGGGCAGCCACCGCCTCTCCGGTGCGCCCCAGCTCCCGGTCAGCCATCCCAGTAGCCGAGCTTTTTCAGAAAACTTCGGCGGTAAAAGGGCTGGATGCCGTACTTTTCGATCAGTTCGTAGTGCAGCTTGGTGCCGTAGCCCTTGTGCTTGGCAAGCTGATATTGAGGATATTCCTCATCCAGCGCGCGCATAAAGCGATCACGGGTGACCTTGGCCAGGATGGACGCCGCGCCAATACTGGCGCTGACACCGTCGCCCTTCACCTGAAAACCGCAGGGCACAGTGAGCCCCGGCGGGCAGCGGTTGCCGTCTACCAGCACATATTCAGGCTGGACGGACAAGCCCTCCACCGCCTGCCGCATTCCGCTCATGGTAGCGTTCAGGATGTTGTCCCGGTCGATGATCTCCGGGCCCACCAGCACCACATTCCACGCCAGTGCGTTCTCGCAGATCACATCGTACAGTGCTTCGCGCTTTTTCTCGCTCAGCTTCTTGGAATCGTTGATGCCCTCAATGGGCTTTTCCGGGTCAAAGATGACCGCCGCGCAGCACACCGGCCCGCACAGAGGGCCTCTGCCGGCCTCATCCACACCGCAGAACACACCATACTGCGCCCGGACCTGTGCATCAAACTCGTAGTTACTCAAGGTCGTCCTCATCCTCCATATCACGGCGGCGGGGCGGCCGCTCCAGGCTGATGCGGCCCCACTTGCTGGCACGGAACTCATCCACCAGCATGATGGATGCGCGCTCAGTGTTCACCTCACCGCCGCTGACCAGCATACCACGGCGGCGGCCGATGGCCTCCACAAGCGGCCAGGGCTCCAGCCGCATCTCCTCGTCGCTCAGCTTATAGCGGGCGGCAAGCTGCTCCGGGTAGATCTCCCGCACCTGCGAGATCAAACCCATAGCCAGCTCCTCAATATCCAGAATGTCATCCTTGATGGAGCCGATAAACGCAAGATTGGTAGCGATCTCCAGCGTATCGAACTTCTTCCACAGCACGCCGGGCATATCCAGCAGATCAAAGCCCTCCACCGTGACCCACTGCTTGCCGCGGGTCACGCCGGGCTTGTCCGCAGCCTTGGCGCGGGCCGCGCCGGCAAAGGTGTTGATGAAGGTGGACGTGCCCACGTTGGGGATGCCCACCACCATCACCCGGATGCGGGCACCAGTCATGCCCTTGCTGGCACGCTTGGCGGTCAGCTCGGTCAGTTCCTTCAGAATGGCCTTTTTCACCGCGGCGGCGCCGCCCTTCTGCTTGGCGCTGATGGCCACACAGCCCGCGCCTGCGCTCTTGAAGTAGCGGATCCACTGCTCCGTGATGGCCGGATCGGCCAGGTCGGCCTTGTTCAGCACATACAGATGCGGCTTCGATGCGGTGATGCGCTCGATCTCCGGGTTCAGACTGCTCAGAGGGATGCGGGCGTCCAACAGCTGCAGCACTGCATCCACGTTGCGGATGTCCGCCTCCATCATGCGCAGGGTCTTGGTCATATGACCCGGGAACCACTGGATGTTCTGGCGGTTGACAAATTCCTGACTCATTCGATCCTCCCAAATTCGCTGACCGGGAAAATGCGCAGCAGCACCCGGCCCAAAACGTCCCGGCTGTCCACACAGCCCACACTGGAAAAACGGCTGTCGGTGGAGTGGTTCCGGTTGTCGCCCATCACAAAGATGCACCCTTCCGGTACCGTGAGCGGATATGCCACATCCCCTTCGATCAGGGTCGTTTCCGCAATATAGGTCTCCTCCAAACGCTCTCCGTTCACATAGACAGAGCCGGTCTCGCCATCCACTTCCACCACATCGCCTTCACAGCCGATCACTCGCTTCACCAGAGGCTTGCCCCAGTCGATGTATCCGTCCAGGACCACCACGTCGCCGCGCGCCGGAGTGTAGAAATTGCTCTGGATGAGCAGGCGGTCGTTCCAGCTGAGCGTAGGCTCCATGGAGTTGCCGCTGACCGCCACCACCCGCACCGCAAAGGTAAAGGTGAGCACCAGCACCAGCAGCGCAAAAATCAGCGCATCGTACCACTCCAACAGATCCTGATTGGCCTTGTTTCGATCTTTTTTCATTTCACTGGTCTCCAAACAAGCAGGCTCGCTCGCCTGCCGATAAAGAAAAAAGGGACAATTGCTTGTCCCTTCGTTCCGTTGCTTGATTATCCGAGCTATTACAGCAGCTCCTTGACCTTGGCAGCCTTACCGGTGCGCTCACGCAGGTAGAACAGCTTGGCGCGGCGAACCTTACCCTTGCGGACGACCTCGACCTTCTCGACAAAGGGAGAGTTCACAGGGAAGACACGCTCGACACCGACACCGTAGGAGGTGCGGCGAACGGTGAAGGTCTCCTGGATGCCGCCGTGCTTCTTGGCAATGACGGTGCCCTCAAAGGCCTGGATGCGCTCGCGCTCGCCTTCCTTGATGCGGACAGACACGCGAACGGTGTCACCAACGTTGAACTGGGGCTTGTTCTCTTTGATCATGCCCTCGGTGATAATCTTCATAGCGTCCATGATTCAATTCCTCCATGTTGTTGTGACGTTCATACCCGACAGTTGCTGATCGGCAGAGGACCGCCTGTTTTAATGATGATACATTAACCCCGCTGGTGGAGCCAGCGTACACTAACGCCTAGATATCATAGCACAACCGGGCGGGCATTGCAAGCCTTTTTTCTTCAAAAACGGGAAATTTTTTGCCCATTTTCTGCCCTGATTTTCTGCTCTGCGGCGTTTATTCGAAGTCCCGGCCGTCGTCGGTGATCAGGCGGGTACGCAGGATACCCACGCCCTCAGCCGCAAGGCCGAACTGCTCAGCCAGATAGCCGGTCAGCAGGGTGGGGTTCATGTTCAAACCATCACCGGCAGGCAGCCGCAGGTCGAACAGGGTCTCCTCCCCTTCCTGGCGCAGATCCAGCCGGGGGATGTACTGCTTCAGTTCCAGCGTTTTGGAGCCACGCTTGGTCTTTTTCACCACCGGGGCGCTCTCCAGTGCGTTGTACTGCTCCAGCACCTGTACCGCGGCAGGGTCGTGATAACGCACCGTGTAGTCCGCAAAGGCGATCTTGGCAGGCTTCATCACCACAGGGCCCACCTTGAACACCTCCACACCGCTGGGCATCACCCGGTTCAGTGCGGTCTTCCACGCCTCGTAGTCGGGCGTTTCCTCTTCAGTCTTGCAGTCCACACTCTCCACAAGGCTCTCCTGTCCCAGACTCAGCGGACAGGTGAAGGTCATGTAGATGTGGGGGTTGAAGCCCAGCGTGTACCACACAGGCAGACCGCTGCGCTTCAGAGCGCGGCCCATCACCCGCTGCAGATCCAGCAGCGAAATATAGGATGCCTCGCCGGTCTTAGTGAACCAGATTCGCACTGTAGTCAAAGCAGGGCCCTCCCAACAGTTTATTTGCACCGCAGCCGCTGCAGATACGGTTGCAGGGCTTGGTGGTCATGGCGCCCAGCGCCTTGTTGTATTCCCGCACCAGGAACTCGTGGCTCACGCCATAGTCCAGATGACTCCAGGGAGTAAGCTCGTCCAGCCCGATGAAGCGGTTGGCATAGAACGCCGTGTCGATGCCGAACTCCTTGAAGGTCTCCATCCAGACATCGTACTTGAAGCACTCGTCCCAGCCGTCAAAGAAGCAGCCCTTTTTATAAGCCGCCAGAATGACCGGCGCCAGGCGGCGGTCGCCCTTGGCAAACACCGCCTCCAAAAAGCTGGTGGAGCTGTCGTGGTAGTTCACATTGATCTTGCGGCTGTGGACACTGCGCAGCAGATGCTGCTGCTTCTCCTCCAGCTGGGCCTTGGTGTCCTGCGGCACAAACTGGAAGGGGGTATGGGGCTTGGGTACGAAGCAGGCCACACTGATGGTCACCTGAACGCTCTTGCCCTTGGGCTTGTCGGGGTTCGCATAGAACAGCTCCACAATGCGCTGGGCGGTCTGGGCGATGCCCTCGATGTCCTCCAGCGTTTCAGTGGGCAGACCCATCATGAAATACAGCTTCACGGAGGTGTAGCCCGCGCGGAACGCAATGTTGCAGGTCTTTTCGATCTCTTCCCAGGTGACGTTCTTGTTGATGACGTCGCGCAGGCGCTGGGTGCCTGCTTCGGGGGCGAAGGTCAGGCCGCTCTTGCGCACCTTGGTGGTCTTCTGCACCAGGCTCTCGCTGAAGTTGTCCACGCGCAGGCTGGGCAGCGAGATGGAGACGTGCTCCTTGCCGGCCCAAACGTCCATCCGGTCCAGCAGATCCTCAAGCTGGGAGTGATCTGAGGTGGACAGGCTGGTCAGGCTGATCTCCTCATAGCCGGTGTTGCTGCACAGTTCCTGCGCCGCCTTGTCCAGCAATGCAGAGTCGCGCTGACGCATGGGGCGATACAGAAAGCCCGCCTGGCAGAACCGGCAGCCACGCACACAGCCGCGCAGCACCTCAACGGAGGCACGATCATGCACCGCACCCACCATAGGCACCACAAAGTGGGTGGGCAGGGGCTGGCTGTTCATGTCGCGGATGATGGCCTTGTGCACCACTGCAGGGGCATTCTCGGTGGGAGTGATGGCCTCAATGCGGCCGTCCTCCTTATAAGTAATGTTGTAGAAGGAAGGCACATAGCAGCCCTCGATCTCCGCCAGAGCGCGCAGCAGTTCCCGCTTGCTCCAGCCCTCTTTCTTGGCCTTCTCCACCGCCTCGCACACCATGGGCAGCTGGATCTCACCCTCGCCCAACATCATCATGTCGAAGAAATCGGCGATGGGCTCAGCATTGCACACGCAGGGGCCGCCGGCCACGATCAGCGGCCAACTCTCATCGCGGTCCTTCGAGTAGAAGGGAATGCCGGCCAGATCCAGCATGGCCAGAATGTTGGTGTAGGACAGCTCATACTGCAGAGTAAAGCCCACCACATCGAACGCAGTCAGCGGATCCTTGCTCTCCAGCGTGTAGAGCGGCATTTCCAGGCGCTCCATCTCCGCCTTCATGTCCATCCAGGGCATAAATGCGCGCTCACACCACCAGTTCTCCCTCTGGTTCAGGATCTCATACAGGATCTTCTCGCCCAAAAAGGACATACCCACTTCATAGGTGTCCGGGAAGCAGAAGGCAAACCGCATATCCACCTTCTCTTTTTCTTTATATACGCTGCCCGGCTCGCCGCCGGTATATCGGCCAGGCTTCTGCACCCGGGCCAGTGCTTCTTTCAACTTCGGGTCAAACATTTATTTTCCTCCCGCGGAATTCATTCGCTTTATTTTACCCTATTTGGCGGTAAAAATCAATTTCAGGATACGCCGGCCGTCCAACCCGCCAAACGGAAGAAGATTGAACACACCTACGCAGAGATTCGCTGCAGCAAAAAACGCCGGATAGTATCCGGCCTTCACCCGTGTCACCCAGAGCCAGCCGGCCGCCGCGAGAAACAGATTGACCGCCGGGCCAGCCGCCGCCAAAGCAAGCTCCCGCCGGGTCGGAAGCTCAAGGCTTCCCAGTTCCAGCCCGATCCCAAGCCCATCAACACACAGCCTGGGCCACCTTCCGGTCAGCAGCCGGTACACCAGCACGTGCCCCCACTCATGCAGCACCGATGCCAGCAGTCCCAGCCGAAAAAGACCATCGTGGTCTCCATAAAGGCACCCAAACAGCCCCGCCAGCGTCAGTGCCGGCCATTTGATCCGCATCTCAGAGCCCCAGCACCTGCGCGGGGTCGTAGCGCAGGCCATCCAGGAGCAATTCAAAGTGAAGGTGCGGCCCAGTGGTACGGCCCGTTTGCCCTGCCGTTCCGATCCGTGTACCTGCATCCACGCGCTCACCCTGGTGGACAAAAATATATTGCATGTGGCAGTAGAACGTCACCACACCTCCCTCATGCTGGATCCGCACACAGTTTCCATAGCTGTCGCTGTGCCTTGTCTCGGTCACGATCCCTCTGCCTGACGAAAACACCTCCTGCCCCTCCTGCGCCGCCAGATCCACCCCCGTGTGAAAGCTCTTTTTCCAGGTGATAGGATCTCTGCGCCAGCCATATTCAGAGTTCACCCCCAGCGTTCCCTGCAGCGGCGGCTCCAGCGGCACATCGCTCAAAAACGCCTCCAGTGTGCTGCCCTCCGGCGCTTTACTGCCAAACAGTGCAGCCAGGCTGGTACTGTCCCACAAGGGGTCGTCCGAGGCCGCCTC
>JAFUQL010000122.1 GCA_017472375.1 Oscillospiraceae bacterium
CCCATCCGCAGCCCCTACTACATCAACCAGGCTGACTTCGTGGCTTGCCACAACCCCAGCTACGTGGTCAAGGGCTTCAAGATGGTCCAGGACGTCAAGCCCGGCGGCGTGTTCATGATCAACTGCCAGTGGACCGACGAGGAGCTGGATCAGCATATGCCCGCTGAGTCCAAGAAGTACATCGCGGACAACAACATCCAGCTGTACACTGTCAACGCCATCGACAAGGCCATCGAGATCGGCATGGGCAAGCGCACCAACACCATCCTGCAGTCTGCCTTCTTCAAGCTGGCCGACGTGATGCCCATCGACGACGCGGTCGCCTACATGAAGGAAGCCGCCAAGAAGACCTACGGCAAGAAGGGCGACGCCGTTGTTCAGATGAACTGGAACGCCATCGACGCCGGCCTGGAGGCCATCCACAAGGTGGAGATCCCCGCCTCCTGGAGCAACCCCGAGGCCGACGCCCCCGCCGCTGAGCTGACCGGCCGTCCCGCCACCGTGAAGATGGTGCGCGAGATGCTGGAGCCCATCAGCAAGATGGACGGCGACAGCCTGCCTGTCTCCGTGTTCGCCGCCAACGCCGACGGTCAGTTCGAGCAGGGCGCCTCCGCTTACGAGAAGCGCGGCACCGCCGTGACCGTTCCCGAGTGGTACGCCGACAAGTGCATCCAGTGCAACATGTGTGCCTTCGTCTGCTCTCACGCCACCATCCGTCCCTTCGCTCTGACCGAGGCTGAGGCCGCTGCTGCCCCCGCTTCCATCAAGCTGGCGGACATGAAGCCCAAGGCCAACGAGTACAAGTTCACCATGACCGTGTCTCCGCTGGACTGCATGGGCTGCGGCGAGTGCATCACCGTCTGCCCCACCAAGGCCATTGAGATGAAGCCTCAGGCCAGCCAGGCCGACCAGCAGCCCGTCTTCGACTACTGCGTCGAGAACGTGCGCAAGAAGGATCTGGGCCTGAACGACATCACCGTCAAGGGCTCTCAGTTCAACCAGCCCCTGCTGGAGTTCTCCGGCTCCTGCGCCGGCTGTGCCGAGACCAGCTACGCCCGCCTGATCACCCAGCTGTTCGGCGAGCAGATGTATATCTCCAACGCCACCGGCTGCTCCTCCATCTGGGGCGGTCCCGCTGCCACCTCTCCCTACACCGTTCACAAGGAGAGCGGCCACGGTCCTGCCTGGGCCAACAGCCTGTTCGAGGACAACGCCGAGCACGGCTTCGGTATGTACCTGGGCCAGAAGGTCCTGCGTGAGAACACCATCGCCAAGATCGAGGCCCTGAAGGCTGCCAAGCCCGAGCTGGCTGAGGTCATCGATGCCTACCTGGCCACCAAGGACAACACCAAGGCCAACGTGGCTCCCGCTGCTGCCCTGATCGCCGCTCTGGAGGCCGACGGCTCCGCCGAGGCCAAGGAGATCCTGGCGTTCAAGCAGTACCTGGCCAAGAAGAGCGTCTGGATCTTCGGTGGTGACGGCTGGGCCTACGACATCGGCTTCGGCGGTCTGGACCATGTGCTGGCTTCCGGTGAGGACGTCAACGTGATGGTCTTCGACACCGAGATGTACTCCAACACCGGTGGTCAGGCTTCCAAGGCCTCCAACATCGGTGAGGTCTGCCAGTTCGCCGCTGCCGGTAAGGAAATCGGCAAGAAGAGCCTGGCTGAGATCGCCATGACCTACGGCTACGTCTATGTGGCTCAGATCGCCCTGGGCGCCAACCCCGCTCAGGCCGTCAAGGCCATCGCTGAGGCTGAGGCTTACCCCGGCCCCTCCCTGATCATCGGCTACGCTCCCTGCGAGCTGCACGGTGTCAAGGGCGGCATGACCAACTGCCAGAACGAGATGAAGAAGGCCGTGGCCGCCGGTTACTGGAACCTGTTCCAGTACAACCCCGCCAACAAGGTCGCCGGCAAGAACCCCTTCACCCTGGTTTCCAAGCCCGGCGACGGCAGCTACCAGGACTTCCTGGGCAACGAGACCCGCTACAGCCGCCTGAAGATCGCCTTCCCCGAGCGCGCTGAGGCTCTGTTCGTCCAGAACGAGCAGGCTGCTCAGGCTCGCTACGAGCATCTGAGCCGTCTGGTGGAGCTGTACAAGTAATTTGTGACAGTCCCATTCGCTGAATAAGCACTGCAGCCCCCCGCGGCATTCGCCGCGGGGGGCTGTTTTGGTGTTTGCGGCGATTTTGTCGCACAAACCCGGAGGTTCTCTGCATCGCTTTTTGTGCCCGCCTGTGTTAGAATCAAAAAAAAGACCGCACCCGGCTTTGTGCCGCGGTGCTTTGAGAAAGGCGGTATCTCATGAAAAAACAGTGGTGGCACGGCAAAATTGCCTACCAGATCTACCCCAAGAGCTTCTGCGATGCCAATGGCGACGGCATCGGCGACCTGCGGGGCATCCTGAGCAAGCTGGATTACCTGAAGGACCTGGGTGTGGACATCGTCTGGATCAGCCCCATCTATCGCTCGCCCTTCGTGGACCAGGGCTATGACATCGCCGACTACTACGCCATTGATCCGGTGTTCGGCACCATGGAAGAATTCGACCTGCTGCTGGCGGAGGCGAAAAAGCGGGGCATCGGCATCGTGATGGATCTGGTCATCAACCACTGCTCGGACCAGCACGAGTGGTTCAAGGCCGCAGTGGCCGACCCAACCGGCCCCGCCGCCCAGAGATTCTACTTCCGCAAGGGGCGGAACGGCCAGCCGCCCTCCAACTACCGCAGCTACTTCGGCGGCCCCGCCTGGGACAAGGTGCCCGGGCAGGAGGATCTGTGGTATCTGCACCTGTTTGCCAAGGAGCAGCCCGACCTGAACTGGTACAGCGAGCCCCTGCGGGAGGAGCTGTTCCGCATGGTGAACTGGTGGCTGGACAAGGGCCTGGCGGGATTCCGGGTGGATGCCATCATCAACATCCAGAAGCAGCTGGATTTCCCCTGCTACCCCGCCGACGGCCCGGACGGGCTGGTGAGCTGCACCCGCATGGTGGAGGAGTCCCGGGATGCGGCCTTCTTCCTGAGCCAGCTTCGGGACAAAGCCTTTGCCCCCCACGAGGCCTTCACGGTGGGCGAGGTGTTCAGCCTGCGCAGCGAGCAGGTGCAGGAGTTCATCGGGGAGGGCGGTTACTTCTCCACCATGTTCGACTTCAGCGCCGCTCTGCTCAACGAGCTGGAACCGGGGCGCTACGAGCGCAAACCCTTCGACTTTAAGCAGTGGCGCAGCACCCTGTTCAACAGCCAGGCCGCCTGCCCGCGGGATGGCTTTCTGGCCAACATCATCGAGAACCACGACGAGCCCCGGGGCGCCAGCACCTTTTTGCCGGAGCAC
>JAFUQL010000123.1 GCA_017472375.1 Oscillospiraceae bacterium
CTCGTGCGAGAGGTGCCAGAGGTTCTTATCCTTGGAGTAGTTGGTCTCACGGTTGATCTTGAGGGGGATGTTGTGCGCCTCGGCGTAGTCGATCTCCTCCTCACGGGATTTGATATCTCACTCACGCCAGGGGGCGATGATGGGCATCTCGGGAGCGAAGGCCTTGATGGCCAGCTCAAAGCGGACCTGGTCGTTGCCCTTGCCGGTGCAGCCGTGGCAGATGGCGTCAGCGCCCTCTTTGATGGCGATCTCGGCCAGGCCCTTGGCGATGCAGGGGCGGGCGTGGCTGGTGCCCAGCAGGTACTCCTCGTACTTGGCGCCGGCCTTCAGGCAGGGCCAGATGTACTCCTCAACGTACTCGTCCTTCAGGTCCAGAATGTACAGCTTGGAAGCGCCGGTCTTGAGGGCCTTCTCCTCCAGGCCGTCCAGCTCGGTGCCCTGGCCCACGTCGCCGGAGACCGCGATGACCTCGCAGTTGTTGTAGTTCTCCTTCAGCCAGGGGATGATGATGGAAGTATCCAGACCGCCGGAGTAGGCGAGTACGACCTTCTTGATGTCCTGCTTCTTTTTCATGTCAGATTCCCTCTCTATCTTTCTTCGCGGCGCGGGGGCCGTGTGTCAGCCCGCCGGCTTTGAATAAATATTCATGCGACACGAATTATTATACACCGATTCCCGGAACAGTCAATGCAAATCTTGCACAAACTTTCCAGAATGACCCCTTGGTTTTTGCCATTTTCGCCAACGCAATGCATCTGTATTGCATATTCATGCATAATATACAGCATTTCACAGCGTCTGCCAGTCTCCCCCGGCCTCCGCGCCGGCAAAGATCGCGCACACCCGCTCGCCGGGCAGGGCGGGCCGCACCGGGGCGGGGGCCTCCTCGCCCTCATGCAGGCTCATCAGCCAGTGGGTGATGCCCAGCCAGCGGCCGTCCTTGTAGCCGCAGCGGCGGTTCATGCTCTCCTTTTTGAAGCCCATCGCCCGGTGCAGGGCATCCGAGTGGGGGTTGGGGATGGTGACCACCCCGTAGGCGTTCCAGTAGCCCTGCTCCTTCAGGATGGCCAGCAGCGCGGAGTAGAGCACCCGCCCTGCCCCCATGCCCCGGGCATCCGGCGCGCAGTAGATGCCGGTCTCGGCATCCCATTCATAGGCGGCATAGGGCCGCCACGGGTGGGCGCAGGCGAAGCCCAGCAGCCGTCCGTCGCCGCCGCGGGCCAGGATAAAAGGACCCTTGGCCAGGATCCCGGCGATGTAGTCCCGGTATTCCTCCACAGTGGGGCGCTGGGTGACGAAGGTGGCCACGCTGTGGTCCACATACCAGCCGTAGACCTCCAGCACCTCGGCGGCGTCCTCCGGGGCCGCCATGGACAGATGCACCGTGCGGGCCGCGGCCCATGCGGCGGCCATGGCCTCCTTCTGCTCCTTGGGCAGCGCCTTCACCTCGGCCTCCCGGCGCTGGCCGGGGCCGCGGCCCGGGTCGGCCTGCCGCTCGGCCCACGCGAGGGACACAAAGCCCTTGCCGCGCACACACTTGCTGCCCCGGCCGGAGCGGTGGGCGGCCATCCGCTTGCCCAGGTCGTCGGTCCAGCCGGTGTACAGGCTGCCGTCGGCACAGCGCACCATATAGACCCAGCTTTCGGGGACGGTGAGGGTGGGGTTGCTCATGGTGGTCCCTCCTTTACAGGGTGCGCTGGGCATCCAGCTTCTTCTGCATGAACTCGTTCAGCACGTCCTCCAGAAACACCGGCTCCTTATAGCCGAAGGCCTCCTTCAGGAACATCAGGGTGATGACCGTGCGGCGGCCCTGCTCCATGCGCAGGGCGTACAGGGTATCCACCGGCTGCTGGGTGGGGCGGTGCAGGGTGAAGTGCAGCAGGTAGCTTCCGTCCGGCTCCCGGTCGCAGGTATAGAGGAACACATCTTCCTCAGTGTGCGCCCGCATCCGGTCGATGCAGTCGTCGATGGGCAGGTCGGTGCGGTATTCCATGGTGCCGGCAAGGCCGGGGGCCTCCTGGCGGCGGCGCTCCTGCCGGCTGAGCAGCCGGGCCATCAGCGCCACCAGAACAACGATCACGACACCGTAAAGCAGGGTATACAAGGCAGGTTCCTCCCTTGGGGCAGTTTTTTCACAGTCGGCCCGCCTTTTTGCGGGCACGGCCGGTTTGTTCACAGAATGAGTATAACATATTTGTCCGCCCTGTGGTATACTGTTCTCATTCGGCCCCGTTCCCCATTTTTCGCGCGGTGCGGGCCGAATGTGTTCCCGCAGCAAACCATACTTTAGAATAAAGAGGTATCCCCATGAATCCCAATCTCTCCATCACCAAAAAGACCTATTACGCCCTGGGCATGGTGGGCGTGGCCTGCGGCATGACCAGCGCCCTCAGCGCGCTGGTGCTGGGGCAGAGCATGGCCGCGCTGGACAGCGTGTCCTTCGGCCTCATCGGCATGATGCTCCTGCTGTTAGCGGCGGTGAAGGGGCAGCCCGGCAAGCTCAAGAGCCGGTACTTCCTGTGCTTTGTACTGCTGCTGCTCTCCATGCTGAACCAGAACCCCCTCATCCACGCCCTGCTGGGTGCGGGAGTGTGGCCCCTGCTGATGCACACCGAGGCCAAAGTCGGCCCTGACCTGGGCCGGCAGCTCCAGGCGGTGGCCCTCAGCGAGGTGCTGTATCTGGCCGCATGGGTGCTGGCCTCCGGCCCGCTGACCCTGCTGCAGACCGCCGCGAACCTGCTGGGCTTCGTGCGGCTGGTGGCCCGCGCCTGGGCCAGCTACAGCCTGTACCGCGCCCAGCTCGCCGACCCTGACCGCTGACCCGCCCAAGAAGGAGGAACCCCATGTCCAAGCACATCCTGTCCTTGCTGCTCGCCCTGACCCTGTGCCTGCTGGCCGGCTGTGGCGGCGACCCCGCCGCCCCGGGCGCTGACCCGGTCAGCGCGCCGGCCGCCCCCACCGCTGCACCCGGGGAGTGCGGGGAGTACCGGGCCGTCTGGATCAGTTATCTGGAGTGGCAGGGGGCGGATTTCTCCGGCGAGGAGGCCTTCCGCGCCCAGATGGGGGACTGGTTCGACCGGTACGCCGCCATGGGGCTGAACACGGTGATCGCGCAGGTGCGGCCCTTCGGGGATGCGCTGTACGAGAGCGGGCTGTTCCCCTGGAGCCATCTCTGCACCGGCGTGCAGGGCCAGGCCCCCGGCTTTGACCCGCTGGCGGTGCTGGTGGAGGAGGCCCACGCCCGCGGCCTGCGGCTGGAGGCATGGCTGAACCCCTACCGCATCGCCCTGAACGGCAATTTGCCCGGCGAGCTGGCCGCCGACAACCTGTATCACACCCACCCGGACTGGGTGAAGGCGGTGGAGCCGGGGCTGTATCTGGACCCCGCCAGCGAGGAGGTACAGGCCTACATCGCACAGGGCGTGGCCGAGATCCTGCAGAACTATGAGGTGGACGGCATCCACCTGGACGACTACTTCTACCCCACCACCGATGAGAGCTTTGATGCGGACGCCTACGCCGCCTACTGCGAGGCCGCCGGCCGGGATGCCCTGGGCCTGGGCGACTGGCGGCGGGAGAACGTGAACGCGCTGGTGAGCCGGCTGTACCGGCTGGTGCATCTGGACGAGGCGGCATCCGGGCGGGGCGCGGTGCTGGGCATCTCGCCCCAGGGCAACAACGACAACAACTACGCCATGCAGTACAGCGACGTGGCCCTGTGGCTGGCGCAGCCCGGCTATGTGGACTATGTGATGCCACAGGTATACTGGGGCTACGGCTACACCCTGCAGAGCGGAAGCACCCGCTTTGCCTTCGAGAACATCACCGCCGAGTGGTGCGCCCTGCCCCGGGCCGAGGGGGTGGCGCTGTACTTCGGCCTCGGTGCCTACCGCATCGGAGACGGGGACGGCGGCAGCTACGACAACGCGGTGGCCCAGTGGCAGACCGGCCGCAACCTGGCCGACATGGTGACCACCCTGCGGGGGCTGGACTGTGACGGCTGGGCGCTGTACCGCAGCGATTTCCTTGTGCGCAACGGCGCCTGGAGCGAGCTGGCCGCCGCCGAGTGCGCCGCACTGGCCGAGCTCTGCACCGATTGATGGGACAAACACAAAACCATCACCCCCCGCGTGTATTGTAACGGGGGCGAAATTCGTCTATAATAACAAAAAGGCCGCGCTGCCCGCCCATCGGGGCAGGGCGCAGGGCCGAAACCACAAACATCACGGAGGTACATCCCTATGAAACGCACCCTGCTGCGCCTTGCGGCGCTGGCCGTGGCCCTGTGCCTGGCCCTGAGCCTGACCGCCTGCGGCGGCTCTGAGGACGAAGAGGAAGAGCCCGGCTTGCCTCAGGCCGTTCTGGGCGGCGAGGACGTGCCCTATCCCGAGGGCTTTGACACCACTGCCAAGTACAACGCCGCCATGAACGGAAACACCCTGTGCATCGCCTTCAACGGCATCATGACCCGCACCACCGATTACTTCCAGACCAGCGGCAGCTCCATCACCCTGACCGCCGCGGCCACCACCGAGAGCACCGGCCTGCGCACCTTCAAGGCAGCCCTGTGGCAGAAAGTGGAGGGCGGCAGCATCTATGTGGAGGGCGCTACCCTTGAGTTCGGAGCCGACGGCGAGCTGTACACCGGCACCTTCGAGGGCCTTGACCCCGACAAGGAGTACAAGGTGACCATCTCCTACGACAGCGGCTACTACACCATCACCGGCGGCATGTCCATCGAGGGCATCGCCACCGCCGAGGAGCTGGCCGCCCGCGCCGAGGCAGCTGCCGCAGACACTGCGGCCTGATCCCCCCATTCGCTTCCCGCAGCACCGAGCGCCCCCGCCCATCCGGGCGGAGGCGCTCTTTTTTACAGCACGCAAAATGCCCCGGGCCTGCCGCAAGGCAGGCCCGGGGCCGTCTTTATCTCACAGGGGATGTCTTACATCACGAAGCCCATGATGACATACAGCACCATGGAAACACCCGCAAAGCAGGCCACATAGGGCATCTGGGTGCGCACATGGGCGATGATGTCACAGCCGGTGGTGGCGCAGGACATGATGGTGGTGTCAGAGATGGGGGAGGAGTGGTCGCCGAAGATGGAACCGCCGAACATGGCGCCGGCCACCAGAGGCACGCTCACGCCCATGTTGATGGCCATGGGCAGGGCGATGGTGGCCATGATGGCCATGGTGCCCATGCTGGTGCCGGTGGAGAAGGACAGCAGCATGGCGATGATGAAGGTCAGCAGAGGCAGCAGAGCGGGGGACAGGAACTGCATGAAGATGCTGGACAGGTAGTTGCCGGTGTCCAGGCTCTTGACCAGGGTGCCCATGGTGAAGCCCAGCAGCAGCACGAAGAAGATGGGCAGCATGGAGCCCATGCCCTTCATGATCTCGCCGATCAGGTCATCCAGCTTGTACAGGCCCTCCACCGCGCACATGATGGCGATGGTGAACAGGCTGATGACACAGCCCCACAGCAGAGCCTGCATACCGCTGCCGGCGGTGGGGTTGCCATTGCCGGTGACGGTCAGGACGGCCAGGATGGTGCCGATCATCACGCCCATGGGGACCAGCATGTTGGCCGCGCGGGGCTTCATGCCGGAGGCAGGGGCGGAGCTGACCGCCGCGCCGCCGGAGACCGGGCGGGTGGGGTCATCCAGCTCGCCGGTGGTGTCCACGCGCAGCTCAGCCTTCTTCATGGGGCCGAAGTCCAGCGGCAGCAGGCAGCTCAGCAGGGCAAAGACCACCGCGATGATGCAGTAGAAGTTCAGGGGAATGGAGGCGATCAGGGTGGAGATGGCCGCATCCTCGGCCACACCGCCGCTGGTCAGGTAGCCGGTCATACTGGCCAGCCAGCCGCTGAGGGGGAACAGCACACACCAGGGGGTGGAGGTGGTGTGCACCAGGAAGGCGGCCTTCTCATGGCTGACCTTCATGCTGTCGTTCAGGGGGCGGCTCACCGAGCCGGTGACCATGCAGCTCAGGGAGCCGGAGGTGAACACGAAGATGCCCAGTAGCCAGGTGAACAGGGCCGCGGCCTTCTTGGACTTGATGATGCCGCGCTTCTTGACCATGATGTCCACAAAGCCCTCAATGCCGCCGGAGACCTCGATCATGTGGATCAGGGCGCCGATGAACAGCATGGACAGCAGCACGATGGTGTTGCCGCTGCTGGCGAAGGTGTCCACCACACCGTAGAAGGTGTCGTTCAGGGCCACGAAGGGGTTGCCGCCGCACAGAATGAGGCAGGCAAGGAAAATGCCGATGAGCAGCGAGATGAAGACGTTCTTCAATACCAGCGCCAGCACGATGGTGACCAGCGGCGGCACGATGGAGAGTACGCCAAACTGCATAACTAGATTCCTCCTGTTAAAATCGATTTTGCTCAGGGTTTGATGTATCAGCAGCAGGGCAGCGCCCCGCAGAGCTGCGCGTTTACCGGCGGCGCACCGAGCGGCCCAGGTCGTCCCGCAGCAGCTCGCCGTTCTGCACCGCCATCTCGCCGCCGATCCACACCGAGTGGATGCCGCTGGGGGCGAGGGTGGGCTCCTTGAAGGTGGCGTTGTCCTTCACCGTATCCGGGTCGAACAGCACGATGTCCGCCACCGCGCCCGCGTTCAGCCGGCCCCGGTCGGCAAGGCCCATGCGGGCGGCGGGCATGGCGGTCATCCGGTCGATGGCGTCATACAGGCTCAGCTTGCCGGTGCGCACGAATTCGGCCAGCAGGCGGGGGAAACTGCCCGCAGCGCGGGGGTGCCCCTGGCCGTCGTCCATGATGCCGTCGCTGGCCAGGATCACCGCCGGATGGCGGTAGGCCATATCCACGTCTGTGCCCTGCATCACATGACCCACGGTGATGGCCCCGGGCATCTCCCGGCGCATCTCCTCAAAGGTCTCGCGGGTGCAGCGCTGGCCCTTGTCAGGGCCCTCGCACAGTTCAACGGCGCTGTAGTCGCACTGGTACCGCTCCATCCAGCCCTCGTCGTAGGTGGTGGCGCCGATGGTGGTGGAGAAGGCGTAGTAGGGGTAGCAGTCGCAGGCCACGTCCAGCCCGTTCATGCGGTACTCGTCCACCATCCGCAGGAACTCCTCCATCTGCCCGTAGCCGGCCATGGAGCCGATGTGGCTGATCTGCACCGGCAGATCCAGCGCCTTGCCGGTGTCCATCAGCTCCCGGGCCGCATCGAACACAGCGGCGGCGTCGTCCCGCATATGGGCGGCGATCATACCGTGGGTGGGGCGGCACAGGGCGGCGGTTGCCAGCAGCTCCCGCCGGTCGGTGCCGGGCACATACCGGATGCCGTAGGAGATGCCGAAACAGCCGGCCTCCAGTGCGGGGGCCATGGCCTGCACCAGCGCATCCAGCTCGGCGTCGGCCAGGTGGGTGTAGCGGTCGGCGTGGCCGATGGCCGAGCGGAACCACTCGTGCCCCGCCAGCATGGCCACGTTCACCGCGGCGCCCTCCCGGTCCACCAGGTCCAGATAGGCGGCGGGGTCGTGCTTGTTCAGGCCGCACTGGCCCGCCAGCACGGTGGTCACGCCCATGCGGGCCATGCAGCTGAAGATGGCCCGCTCGTTCTTCACAAGGCGGCCTTCGGCATCCACCGGGTCCTCGTGCATATGCAGGTCGATGAAGCCGGGGGCCACCACCAGGCCGGTCGCGTCCACCACCCGGTCGGCGGCGGGGCGGCCGGCGGTGACGGCGGCGATGCGCCCGTTCTCCACCAGCAGATTCAGCTTGGCCTGCACCCGGTTGGCCGGGTCGATGAGCAGACCGTTTTCAATGAGAGTTTTCATGGTCAATTGTCCCTTTCCGTAAAGAAAGCGCGATTCAGGGAGTATACTTCTCTCATCCTAAAACGAAACCCTTCCCGCGTCAAGTCTTTTCATTGCGGTGCGGTAAAACAAACACACGGCAGGCGCGCACCCAAAGGGCCGCGGCACCCGCCGTGTGTCCTGTTTTTTTCTGCAGAGGGCCGGCTCAGAAGCCCGGCTCCTCCATCAGCCGCCGGACCTGTTCAAAGGGGGTCTGCTCGTTGTGGGCCAGCAGATTGCGCACCTCCCGGCACAGATCCAGGTGATAGGCCTCCGCACCGCTGAACTGGTCGCTGCCCCGCACGATGTACCGCAGGGCGGCGATCTCCAGCTCCTGCACCTCGGTCACCGGTTTGCCCTCGGAGTCCATCACCTGCGGCTTGCGGCCCAGCCGTTCCTCCAGCAGGGCCCGCCGCCGGTCGATCAGCTCCATGCGGTACTCCTCCAGCACCGGGAACACCTGCACGATCTGCGCCCGCCGCACCGCGCTCTCCGCGTCCTCCCGCTCCATGGGGTCGGGCAGGTCGGCAGCGGCGGTCAGCGGATCGCGGGCCAG
>JAFUQL010000124.1 GCA_017472375.1 Oscillospiraceae bacterium
GACCGGCGGCGATGTGTCCGGCACGCCCACGGAGGGCTGCGTCGAGACCGACCCCGCGGCCCAGCCGGGCAACGAAAACGCCGATGAGACCGGCGCGCCCCAGGAGGAGACGGCCGGCGGCGATGTGCCCGGCACGCCCACGGAGGGCGGCGTCGAGACCGACCCCGCGGCCCAGCCGGGCAACGAAAACGCCAATGAGACCGGCGCACCCCAAGAGGAGCCGACCGGTGACGATGTGCCCGGCACGCCCACCGAGGGCGGCGCAGAGACCGACCCCGCGGCCCAGCCGGGCAGCGAGCCCGCCGGTGAGACCAGTGCGCCTACTACCGAGCCCGGCACTGAGCCTGCCGCGCAATCCATGAACGAGCCCGAGCTTGATGCCCAGTCGGACACTGAGCCCGAACCCACCGAGCCTGCCCCCGCCGACGACGAGGCTGCGGTGCAGCCGCTGTCCGCCCGCGCGGGCGGCCTGACCGTGATGCCGCTGACCAACACCGACGGTGGGGACGGCGACCAGGAGCCCGAGTCCGACACCGACCTCGTCGGCGAGCCGGTGGATCCCCCGGTGTTCGTGAATTTCTACAGCCCCAAGGAAGCGAAGCACGAGATCCAGGGCACCAAGACCCTGGACGGCCGCGACATGAAGGACGGCGACGTGTTCACCTTTGAGCTGTACGAGACCGGCAGCGACTTTGTGGTGGCCGAAGGCGCCGAGCCTCTGGACACCGCCAACAATGAGCGCGGGAGCTTTGCCTTCGACCGGCTGACCTTTGCCAAGGCGTCCACCCGCTACTTTGTGGTGAAGGAGGATGCGTCTGCCTCTCTGGGCGGCATCATCTACGACACCGCCGAGTACCATGTGACCCTGACCGCCGCACCCAATGCGGAGGGCGGCGCGCTGGCCGTCACTGAGACGGTCACCGCTGCCGACGGCAGTGCGAAGCCGCTGGTCTTCACCAACCAGTACGAAGCTGCCCCCTATGAGCTGTACCTGTCCGGCCGCAAGGAGCTGGAGGGCGGCACGCTGACGGACGGGGCCTTCCGCTTTGAGCTGTACGCCTACGATGAGGCCGCCGACGGCGGCAAGGGCGAGCGGCTGGGCACTGCGGCCAACGACGCAGAGGGCAAGTTTGCCTTTGACAAGCAGCTGCTGGACACCGAGGGTCAGCCCTACCGCTATCTGGTGGTGGAGGATATCCCCGCTGCCGAGGAGGAGGGCATGACCTACGACGAGAGCGTCTATCTGGTCACCGTGACCGTGAAGGACGACGGCAAGGGCAGTATGGTCCTGCAGGAGCAGACCATCACCAAGCTGGGTGAGGACGGGGTCCTGAGCGAGATCCTGTTCAAGAATGTCTATGCGGCGCCCACGCCCACTCCCACGGTGGAGCCCACCGCAACGCCCGAACCCACGGCGACGGCTGAGCCCACGCCCACGGCGAAGCCCACTGCGACACCCAAGCCTGCTGAGGCGCCCACCGCCGCGCCCACCACGGCCCCGGCCAGTGACAACCCGCTGACCGGCGACAGCAGCAACGCCATGCTGTACGCCCTGCTGATGGCAGCCGGCGTGCTGACTGCGGCTCTGGTGCTGTACACCGGGCGGCGCAGAAAGCGCGGCTGAACCCGCAGCTAATTAAAACAGAACAGGCCCCCGCGCAAACAGCGCGGGGGCCTGTTTTTGTCTATGGGATGGGGCGGGGGAGGACCGATCAGCCCTCCTCCAGCCGGGGACGGAGCTCCTTGGGCAGGGGGCAGTCGTACCGGCCGCCGGTGGCCTTGAGCAGTTCGGCCCGGGCGGCGGCCACCTTGTCGGGGTCCTCGTACATCCCGATGGCCGCCAGTGCCATCACCTTGCCGGCGTGCAGCACCATCTTGTGGGCGATGGGGCCCTTGCCCTGTGCGGTCATCTGCCAGGTGTGGGTGGAGGTGCCCACCACTGCCGTGGGCAGGCTCAGGAAGGCCAGCGGCGCGATGTAGCTGGCATCGCCCACATCGCTGGAGCCCATCTGGCACTGCCCGTTCCACACCGGGGTGCGGATCTCCATGTCCACCGGGTGTTCCAGGATCTCCTCTGCCCGGTCGCCGTATTCGGCCCGGATGCGGTCGATCTTCATCTGCAGGGCCTCCTCGCTGTCCGCCGCGAGGAACATCCGGCGGGCGAAGGCCCAGTCTTCCTCGGTCAGCTCAGGCATGCCCAGCTGGCACAGCGCCTCGTGCATGCCTTCGGTGACCACCCGGTTGACGATCAGATCGGACAGGCCGGAGTACAGCTCCCAGCTCATCTCGGTGCCGGTCATCAGCGCGGCGCCCCGGGCCACGTCCACCACCCGGGGCAGGATCTCCTGCACCTGGTAGTTTTTGGGCGCACGGACGAAGTAATGCACGCAGCTGGTGCCCTGCACCACGTTGGGGGCGATGCCGCCCACGTCCCGGTAGGCGTAGTGGATGCGGGCTTCGGGAACGATGTGCTCCCGCAGGTAGTTCACGCCCACGCTCATCAGCTCGGCGGCATCCAGTGCACTGCGGCCCATGTGGGGGGCGGCAGCTGCATGGGAGGTGATGCCCTTGAACCGGAAGAACACGCTCACGTTGGCCAGCATGGAGTAGGTGGCCGCCTCGGTCACCGCAAAGGGGTGCCAGGCATAGGCGATGTCCATCTCGTCAAAGAAGCCGTCCCGGGCCAGGTGGGTCTTGCTGCAGCCCTTCTCCTCACTGGGGCAGCCGTACAGCACCACGGTGCCCTTGCCGGGGTTTTGGGCCAGATACTCCTTCAGGGCCAGCGCCGCCGCGTAGCAGCCTGCGCCCAGCAGGTTGTGGCCGCAGCCGTGGCCATCGGTGACAGGGCCGTCGGCAGGGCAGCGCACGTCCGAGCCGGCCTTTTGCGAGAGGTCGGGCAGGGCGTCGTATTCCGCCAGCAGGCCGATCAGCGGCCGGCCGCTGCCGTAGCTGGCCCGGAACGCCGTAGGCATCCCATCCAGCCCGCAGGTCACCTCAAAGCCGTCTTCCTGCAGCATCCGGGTAAACTGCTCCACCGAGCGGAACTCCCGAAAGCCGATCTCAGCGTAATCAAAGATGGCGTCGCTCAGTTCGAGGATGCGCTCGCGGTTCGCCTCCACCGCCTGTTCCACAAGCTGCCTGTAGTCCATTGTGACCTCCTGTCCGCTGCGGGCGCTGTGCGCCGCAGCACCGTTTTTCTTTGTTTACAGTGTACCAGATTTTTGCCGATGGGGAAAGATACCGCCGTGCCATCAAAGCCGCAGTGACAGAAAACATCGTTTGCAAATGGAAGAAAACGTTTCCAGAAAGAGGAAAAAACTACCTCGAAGCATTTGACAAATACTGCCGGCGGTGCTATACTAGGTCAAGAGTTAGAGTTGGCTAACCTGGATCATGAAAGGTGGACTGAGCGTATGAATCTGCGTGATGCACAGGAAGGAAAAGAATACATCGTTCGGGAGATCCTGACCGACGATGAGGAAATGGACGCGTTTCTGTTCTCGCTGGGCTGCTACAGCGGCGAGCCCATCACGGTGGTCTCCCATCTGAAGGGCGGCTGTGTGGTGTCCATCAAGGACGGCCGCTACACCATCGACCATCAGCTGGCAGAAGCCATCCAGATCTGAACCCCCGCGGATACGCAATGAAAAACCAGTACCGTCACCCCTGTGAAGGTGCTCTTTTTTCGGGCAAAAAGTTAGTTTCAGCTAACTTGATCCGGAAGCCATTCCCCAACTACAACTGAGGACATATACGATCGCACTAGGGAGGAAAGTACCATGAGAATTGCTCTTGCGGGCAACCCCAACAGCGGCAAGACCACCATGTACAACGCGCTGACCGGCCGGAACGAGCGCGTTGGCAACTGGGCGGGCGTTACCGTTGAGAAGAAAGAAAACCCCATCAAGAAGGCCTACTATGACGGCGCCGAGACTCTGATCGCAGTCGACCTGCCCGGCGCCTACTCCATGTCTCACTTCACCTCGGAGGAGAGCATCACCAGCAGCTACGTCAAGAACGAGAACCCCGATGCCATCATCAACATCGTGGATGCCACCAACCTGAGCCGCAGCCTGTTATTCACCACCCAGCTGCTGGAGCTGGGTGTGACCGTGGTCGTCGCCCTGAACAAGAGCGACGTCAACCAGAAGAAGGACACCAAGATCGATGCTGCTGCCCTGTCTGCCAAGCTGGGCTGCCCCGTGGTCAAGACTGTGTCCACCTCTGCCTCCAACAACGGTCTGGTGGAGCTGGTGAAGACCGCCGCTTCCC
>JAFUQL010000125.1 GCA_017472375.1 Oscillospiraceae bacterium
CCGTCCTCGATGGTGAACTCCATATCCTGCATGTCGCGGAAGTAGTTCTCCAGGCGGCCGGCGATCTCGATGAACTGAGCGTAGACCTCAGGCATCTGGTTCTCCAGCTCGCTGATGGGAGAAGGAGTACGGATACCGGCAACGACGTCCTCGCCCTGAGCGTTGATCAGGTACTCGCCCATCAGCTTCTTGGCGCCGGTGGCGGGGTCACGGGTAAAGGCAACGCCGGTACCGGAGTTCATGCCGCTGTTGCCGAAAGCCATCTGCTGCACGTTGACAGCGGTGCCCCACTCGTAGGGGATCTCGTTCATCTTACGGTAAACGTTGGCACGGGGGTTGTCCCAGCTGCGGAAGACGGCCTTGACGGCGCCGATCAGCTGCTCGCGGGGATCCTGGGGGAACTCGCTGCCCTGCGTCTCCAGGTAGATGGCCTTGTACTGCTCGACCAGTTCCTTCAGGTCCTCAGCGGTCATCTCGACGTCCAGCTTGATGCCCTTGGCTTCCTTCAGCTCGTCGATCTTCTCCTCGAAGAAGCTCTTGCCCAGCTCCATGACGACGTCAGAGTACATCTGGATGAAACGGCGGTAGCTGTCGTAAGCGAAGCGGGGGTTGCCGGTCTTGGCGGCCAGGCCCTCAACGGCCTCGTCGTTCAGGCCCAGGTTCAGGATGGTATCCATCATGCCGGGCATGGACATACGGGCGCCGGAACGGACGGACACCAGCAGGGGATTGGTGGTGCTGCCGAACTCCTTGCCGGTGATCTTCTCCAGGCCCTTGACGTGCTCGAAGATGTCAGCCACGATCTCGTCGTTGATCTCACGGCCGTCGGCGTAGTACTGGGTGCAGGCTTCGGTGCTGATGGTGAAGCCCTGAGGAACAGGCATGCCAGCGGCGGTCATCTCGGCCAGACCGGCGCCCTTGCCACCCAGAATGTTCTTCATGGTGGTCTTGTCGCCGCCAAAGGCTGCGCTGCCCTCATCGAAGTAGTAAAGATACTTTTTGCTCATTACTTTACCTCCAACAGAATTTAGCATCAAAAAACAGGGTTTTTTCCCACAAACATAAACCGGAAATCCGATGCGTAAGTATTATATCAGAAAAGCCCCACCCGGGCTAGAGTTTTTCGTGTTTTTTTCTCCTTCCGGTGGCTTTTTTTGCCCCGGCGGCCTTGCATTGGCCGTGAAAAATGGTACTATTATAATGGGTGAGGATTTCGATGTTTTCTGTTTTTTACACAACATCGAAGCCATTTTGCAGGCCGGTGCTGTCAGCAGCGGCCTTTGTGCCATGCACGGGGCAGGGAAAGCCCGTACCCATCCCGCCCGCAAGCTGTGAACCGCCGCCGGGGCGCACATTTGCCGCCCCGCACGAAAAAGGAGCGTGTGACCATGTCCATTTCCGCCGCTGAGGCCTTCGCTGCCGCGCAGGCCCGCTATGCCCAGACCTTCGAGACCCACCTGGCCAACGGGGTCAACTTCATCTCCCGCGACGTCTACATCGAACCCGGCGTGGTCATCGCACCGGGCGCCACCATCCTGCCGGGCACCATCCTGCGGGGCAGCACCGTCATCGGCGCAGGCTGCGTGGTGGGCCCCAACAGCCTGCTTGAAAACACCACCCTGGGCGAGGGCAGCACCTTCAACGCCAGCCAGGCCTACGACAGCCAGCTGGGCGACCACTCCAAGATCGGCCCCTACACCCACATCCGCGCCGGCACGGTCACCGGCTATGGGGTGCATCTGGGCGCCTATGTGGAGACCAAGAATTCCACCATGGGCGACGGCACCACCGTCAGCCACCTGACCTACATCGGTGACTCCGACGTGGGCAAGGGCTGCAACTTCGGCTGCGGCACCGTCACCAGCAACTACGACGGCCAGGGCAAGTACCGCTGCACCATCGGCGACTACGCCTTCATCGGCTGCAACACCAACCTGATCGCCCCGGTCACCGTGGGCGACGGCGCCTACACCGCCGCGGGCAGCACCATCACCGACGAGGTGCCCGCCGGGGCGCTGGGCATCGCCCGCACCCGCCAGAGCAACAAGGAGGGCTGGGCCGAGCCGCGCCTGGCCGCCTACACCGAAAAGCAGAAGAAAAAGATGGAGCAGAAGTAACTCTGCCCGAGAATGACCAACAGAAAGAGATCGTAAAAGCGCTATGATTTTTGCACGCAGACCCGCCGGCGACGGCGATGCCTGGCTGATCGCCGGGCTTGGCAACCCCGAAAAGAAGTATGACGGCACCCGCCACAACGTGGGCTTTGAGGCGCTGGACCACATCGCCAAAGAGTGGAACATCCAGCCGGTGAAGGCCAAGTTCCAGGGCCTGTGGGGACAGGGCACGGTGGACGGCCGCAAGGTCATCCTGCTCAAGCCCATGACCTACATGAACCTGTCCGGCCAGAGCATCGGCGCGGCGGCGCAGTTTTTCAAGATCCCGCCCCAGCAGGTGATCGTACTGTGTGACGATGTGGACCAGGCTCCCGGCAAGGTGCGCATCCGGCCCCAGGGCTCGGCCGGCGGCCACAACGGCCTGAAGGACATCATCGCCCACCTGAACAGCCAGGAGGTCCCCCGCATCCGCATGGGCGTGGGCAAGAAGCCCCACCCTGAGTACGACCTGGCCGACCGGGTGCCGGGCAAGCCCTCCGGCGACGACCGCAAGGCCATCGATGCCCGCTACCCCGAC
>JAFUQL010000126.1 GCA_017472375.1 Oscillospiraceae bacterium
CCTCCCGGGCGGGGGATTCGTCGTACACCTTGATGATGCGGGCGGAGCCGGAAGCGTCCTTTACCACATCCACGCCGATGCCCATCAGGGTGCCGTCGGCGATGTCCTGGATATCCGCATAGGCCTTTGCGGTGTAGTAGTCCGCCGAGCGGTCGCCGGTGCCCAGAACATAGCCGGAGGCCATAGTGTCGTACAGGGTCTCGTCGTTGATCTCCACATAGGCGTTGTCGCGCACATATTTGTCGATCTCAGCCAGCTTGGAGTACATGTTCTCCTTTTCCTTGACGCTGCTCACCGTGTTGTTGAACATACGCCCCGCCAAGATCATGGTGACCGAGAAGGTCACGGTCATGGCCAGAATGGCGATGGTGATGGCCAGACCGACGGAAATTTTTTTGTTCATGGCTCGCTCCCTGCCGCGGGCGAGCTGCGCCGCGCGGACTTTTTTCGAGATTGGTGTTCCCGGCGCACCGGGTCAGGCACAGAAGCGCCCGGCGCACCGCAGAGCGGCGCGGACGGGCGCAGGGCGTCAGAACATGAACGCCAGTTGATAGATCAGTGTGCCCAGGGTGCTGAGGATCATCAGCCCGGCCAGCGCCAGGCAGGCGACCCGCACCCACTTGCTGTGGGAATTGTTCATGGCTCTCCTTATTCCGCTCAGGCGGCGGTGAAGTAGTTGAAGGGGTTGACAGGGGTGCCGTTCACGCGCACCTCAAAGTGCAGGTGGCAGCCGAAGCTGAGGCCGGTGTTGCCCACGTTGCCGATGGTCTGCCCGATGGTGACCTCCTGCCCCTGACTGACCGCCATGCTGCTCATGTGGGCGTACAGGGTGGAGAAGCCGTTGCCGTGGTAGATCATCACATAGTTGCCGTAGCTGGAGCTGTAACGGGCCACGGTGACGGTGCCGGAGGCCGCCGCCAGAATGGGCGGGGTGGCGCCGCTGGTGCCCACGTCAATGCCCTTGTGGCCGGGCTTGATGTAGCCGTTCAGGTTCTGGGTCTCGCCGAACTGGGTGGTGATGCGGCTGTAGCCGGGCAGAGGCCAGATGAACTGGTCGCTGGTAAAGGCGCTGCTGCCGCCCTGGGCGTTCTGGGCCTGCTGGCGCACATAGGCCTCCCACTCCTGCTCGGCCCGATCGTACTCCTCCTGGGTCAGGCTCACCACCTGCTCCTGTGCCTTGGCAGCCGCCTCGGCCTGGGTGATGGTGCTGTTGGTCTGCTTGATGTTCTCAGCCAGCTCATCCGCCTTGGCCTCCAGCTGGGCCTTTTGGGCCTCCAGCTCTTCCTTGGCGGCCTCCAGCTCGGCCTTTTCCTCGCCCAGGATCTGCTTCTGAGTCTTCATGCTATCCAGCATCTGGTCGTTGTACTCGCTGACCGTCTGCATGGTGTTGTTGAAGGTGAGCAGCTCATACAGGCTCTGGCAGCTTGCCAGCATGGCCACGGCGCCGGTGTCGTGCATCATCTGCATGGCGCCCACCTGGTCCTTGAAATCGCCCCACTGGTCGTCGATCTCGGCCTGTTTGTCGGTGATCTCCTGCTCCTTCTCACCCACGGCGGTCTCCGCATCGGTGATGGTCTCCAGCAGGGCGGCAAGCTGCTCGGTCAGGATGGAGGCCTGGTTTTCCAGCTTTTTCTTGGTGGCCTCGGCGTTGGCCTTGTTTTTTTCAAGGGCGGCCAGCTCAGCCTTCTCCTGTTTCAGCGCAGCCTCCAGCCGGTCCACCTTTTCTTTGGCGGTCTCGGCGTAGACGGTGCCGGTCAGGCAGCAGCACAGCAGTGCGGCGGCCAGCGCCGCACACAGGATCTTGCGTACCCGTTTCATGCCATTACACCTCCAGATACTTGCGGATGGATGTGGCGGTGCCCATGCTGCCAATGAACACGCCGAAGGCCAGGAAACCGCCCAGAACGGGTGCCCAGACCTGCGGCAGGCCCAGCAGGCAGCTGTCCAGAATGGGGGCCCAGAAGCCGCCCATCTTCGCCACCTGCCGCAGCACCAGTGCGTAGCCGCCGATGACCAGACCGGCGGACACAAGGGCGCTGATCAGGCCCACGCTCAAGCCCTCCACAAAGAAGGGCCAGCGAATGAAGCCGTTGGTGGCGCCCACATATTTCATAATGTTGATCTCCTTGCGGCGGGCGAACACGGTGATGCGGATGGTGTTGGAGATGACCACCACGCTCACCAGACCCAGCACCGCCACCAGCGCCCAGCCCGCCAGTGTCACCGCTTTGCGGATGCTGAGGAACACATTGGACAGCTCGGTGGGGGCGGACACGTCCTGCACACCGTCGATCGCCTTCAGCTCGGCGATGATCTCCTCCATGCGGGTCAGGTCCTCCAGCACCACACGGTAGTTGGCGTAGAAGGGGTTGTCCTGCTCGAAGTCGTCGAACAGCTCGGCGTAGGTGTCCATGTAGCCCTTGTAGGTCTCGAGGACCTCTTCCTTGGAGACATAGGTCACGGCGGAGAGCCCCTCGGTGGCGCGGATGGCACTGTCCACCGCAGCCTCCTGCTCGGGGGTCAGATCCCGCTGCAGATACACCACCGACTCATTCTGGTCACCCAGGTAGTCCACCATGCTGTTCACATTGGCACTGAACAGACTGGCAACGCCGGTGAGGATCAGGCAGGCGGTGAGCACGCCGATGCTGGCGAAGCTCATCATTCGGTTGGCCCGCAGGTTGTGCAGGCCCTGCTTGGTCAGATACACGAAGCTGGACCAGCTCATCTGTGCGCACCCCCTTCCGTGGTCATAGGCGCGGGGGCAGTATCGCCCGCCACGTTGCCGTGGTCGATGGTGATGATGCGCTTGGCAAAACGCTTGGCCAGCGCCACCTCATGGGTGACCACCACCACCGTGATGCCCACGCTGTTGATGGCCCGCAGCAGCTCCATCATCTCCACGCTCAGCTTGGGATCGATGTTGCCGGTGGGCTCGTCCGCAATGATGAGCTGGGGGCTATGTACCAGTGCGCGGGCCAGTGCCACGCGCTGCTGCTCACCGCCGGAGAGCTCCTCCGGCAGGCGCTCGGCCTTGTCAGC
>JAFUQL010000127.1 GCA_017472375.1 Oscillospiraceae bacterium
GCCATGTTACTTGACCTCCTTGTTCAGCAGATTGCAGGAGGCCTCGCGGGCATGGGCCTCAAATTCTTTGTACATGGCGCCGCGCTTCATGGCCTCGTCAAAGTCCACCAGATGGCCGTCGAAGTCGGGGCCGTCCACGCAGGCAAAGCGGGTCTTGCCGCCCACGGTGAGCCGGCAGCCGCCGCACATGCCGGTGCCGTCGATCATGATCGGATTCATGGAAACGACGGTCTTCACATTGTACTTCTTGGTCACGGCGCAGACGAACTTCATCATGACCAGGGGGCCGATGGCGATGACCTCGTCATACTGGTTGCCCTCGTTGATCAGGTTCTCCAGCGCGGCGGTGACCAGGCCCTTCTCGCCCCAGCTGCCGTCGTCGCTCATGCGGCACAGCTTGCTGCTGGCGGCGGCGAATTCCTCCTCCAGGATGACCAGGTCCTTGTTGCGGAAGCCCACGATGCTGTGGACCTCACAGCCCATCTCGTGCAGCTTCTTGGCGATGGGGTAGGCGATGGCGCAGCCCACGCCGCCGCCCACAACGGCTACCTTCTTCAGGCCATCCAGATGGCTGGCGACGCCCAGAGGGCCCACGAAGTCGTGGACGAAGTCGCCCTGGTTCAGGCTGTTCAGCTCCATGGTGGTGCCGCCCACCACCTGGAAGATGATGGTGACGGTGCCGGCCTCGCGGTCGTAGTCGGCCACGGTCAGGGGGATGCGCTCGGAGTCATCAAAGGGACGAACGATGATGAACTGGCCGGGCTGGGCCTTTTTGGCGATGAGGGGTGCAGAGATCACCAGTTTGGTGACGGTGGGGTTCAGCACCGCCTTTTCGACGATCTGGAACATATAAAACTCCTTTGCTGAAAGATTGATGTTGGGCAGGCGGGGCGTCGGCGGCTGTACAGGTCGGGGACGCCCTCGCAATCTTTGATATTATAGCGTATTTTGCGCTGTAACACAATAGAGCGCGCGGCGAAGGGTGGCGATTCCGCAGAAAAAATGACCGAAAGGATACCGCCCCGGGCTGCCTTGCGCAAAAAAACACGCCCGCTGCCGTCTGCACGGCGCGGGCGCGTTTGTGGGTCGGGTTATCGGGTCAGCTTGCGGGCCAGCCAGATGCACAGGCAGGCACCCACCACCGAGGAGATGATGGAAGCGATCAGGCCGCTGGAATAGAAGCCGATCAGGCCAAAGACAAAGTTGCCCACCATGCTGCCGATGATGCCCAGAATGATGTTGCGGACAAGGCCGCCGGGGCAGTTCATGATGTTGCCCGCGATCCAGCCGGCGATGGCGCCAACGATGATAGCATAGATCATAGTGAATATCCTTTCCCGCCGGGTGCCCGGCGCTTGAAGTGATCGGGTCTGTATATACCGTTCGGTATCATCATACCCTAATTCGGCAGAAGCTGTCAAATGTCGGACTGTGGCGGGCGCAGACAAGAAAACTCCCCGTCGGGGCAGACCCGGCGGGGAGAGGGTTAGCGGCGGGGCAGGCGGTGCCAGAGCCGCTCGGTCAGGGTGCGCAGCGGCACGAACAGCACCAGCGCGATGACAAAGTTGCCCGCGCAGTGCAGCAGATCAAAGGGGATGCCGCTGATCCACCAGCTCAGGGCATAGGCCGGGCCGCCGGTGATCAGCGCGGTGGGCGCGCACAGCGCCCCGAACAGCAGACCGAAGCTGCCGGAGAGCAGCGCCCAGCCCAGCGGGTGGGTCATGCCGCGCAGCAGCCAGCCCAACAGCGCCAGCAGCGGCCATACATATAAGTAGGCGATGGACCACAGGCCGATGCCGTGCAGGACAAACTCCAGTGCCACGAACACATAGGTGGGGTACAGTGCCTTGCGGCCAAAGACCGCCCCGAACACAAGGATCATCAGGCTGGCCGGCTCGATGTTGGGCAGCCCCATCATGGCGACGGTGGCGGCAAAGGTCAGCCCGCCCAGCACCCCGAACAGGCACAGCTCGCTCACGGTCAGCCCGGTTCCGCGGCGGCTCATCCGATGGTGTACACCAGAGAGTAGGAATCACCGTCCACGATGGGGGTGGTGTCCACGCCCTGCTGGGCGTACTCGCCGTTCTGGTAGAAGGCCCAATAGCTGCTGTCCTCCTCGTAGATGGCCTCCTCGCCGTCCACCTTGGTGACGTACAGACCGTACTGGCCCTCGTCGCCCTCGATCAGGCCCTCGGCCAGCAGCAGGTCGCCCAGATACTCCTCGTCGGTCTGGTACTCAAAGGTCTGGGAGGTGGTGTCCTTGTGGACGACCTCCACCGAGATGGACTTGCTGCCCTCGGAGGCGGTGGGGCGGGTGGAGAAATACACGCCCGCGAAGATGGCGATGACGGCCACAAAGGCCACAACGGCGAGGAGAAGCTTCTTGTTTTTCATGGTTTTGTCCTTTCGTTTGATGGGTGTTCCAATGGAAAAACAAAAGCCGCGGCGCCACTAAAAAGAGGTCGCCGCGGCCGTTTTTCCGCAAACGAATACCCCGACCCCCTACATCGGCAGGGTCGGGATCAGCCAGCATTCCGTAGGTCTTCTGACTTGCGCGTTCGGGAGCAGAGCGCTCCGCACGACCCCATTTCGCCTTCCCGGAAGCTTCCAGTGACGGGCTTTCGCCATAAAGGGGGTCTCGGCGCATACAGCGGCGGTACCGTTCGGGATTCACACCCGATTGTCTTGTTCAGCCTGCACGGTGCGGTGTGCCCCGCACAGGCCACGGAGGTGGTTCGTATTCAATTGCGCGGGACCTTCCCGCTGTGGTTTATTATAGCAGACTGCGAAAAAAATGCAATGGGCATCAGGGCAGACGCTCGCCGCAGTGGGGGCAGTAGGCGGAATAAGTGCGCCCGAGATGCTGCCCGCAGTGGGGGCAGCGGAAGAAGCGCAGACTCACAGTCACGAGGGCAGCGCAGAGCCCAAGGGCCAGGAACAGCAGCAGCGGGACCTGCAGAACGGCGGCGAGAACAGCCGAGATCAGGATACAGGCATACAGGATGCAGAGAACGCGATTGGCAGTCTTCAGATCCATGGGGATCTCCTTTCTCCGGGTGTTTGCGGTCATTCAAATGCAAAACGACACGGTACGGGGGATATTTCAAAACCGCCGGGGAATTTGA
>JAFUQL010000128.1 GCA_017472375.1 Oscillospiraceae bacterium
ACGCAGACTGCATTTGCGAGGGGAGGGGAGCGCGCTGCGAACGGAGAACCTTGTGAAAAAAACGGCGGTGGCCCTGCTGGGCAGCGGCATCCTTGCCTTTGGGCTGTACCACATCCACTCGGTGTCCGGCGTGACCGAGGGCGGCGTGCTGGGCGCGACCCTGCTGCTGCAGCACTGGCTGGCGGTCTCGCCGGCGGTCAGCGGCTTTCTGATGAATCTGGCCTGCTACGCACTGGGCTGGCGCACGCTGGGGCGGCCGTTCCTGTATTACTCCATGGTGGCCAACGTCGGGTTTTCGGCGGTGTACTGGGTGTGTGAGCAGTTCCCGCCGCTGTGGCCGCAGCTCTGCGAGCACCCGCTTCTGGCCGCGCTGGCCGGTGCGGTGTTTGTGGGCATCGGCGCGGGGCTGTGCGTCCGGGTGGGCGGCGCCCCCAGCGGGGACGATGCGCTGGCCATGAGCATCTCACGGCTGGCAAGGGTGAAGATCCAGTGGGTGTACTTTTTCAGCGATATGCTGGTGCTGGGGCTGTCCGCCAGCTACATCCCGCTGAGCCGTTTGGGCTGGTCGCTGCTGACCGTGCTGCTCTCCGGGCAGATCATCGGTCTGGTGCAGGAATTCCCCGCCCGCCGTACTGAGTTGTGATAGAATGGGTCCCGATTTGGAGAAGGGGGCCCGGTGGGATGGTGCGGCAAATTTGAATTTGTCGATTAGGGATATGCCGCGGCAACCCAAAGGCTTCCCCCTCGGGGGGGAGCTGGCACGCGTTAGCGTGACTGAAGGGGACGATCGCAGCTTCTTGCCGCAAGAGTGACAACCCCCAATTTGTCAAAGGAAACACAAAAGCAAATTGGCCGCAAAATAAAAATCTCCGGGTCAGGCAAGGACCCGGAGATTTTTCATTTGCAGGGGAGCAGACTTACTTCTTGTCGGCGAAGTAGTCCTTGGTGATCTTGGTCACCACGCCGGACAGACCCAGCAGAGCGATCAGGTTGGGGATGGCCATCATGCCGTTCAGGGTGTCAGCGATGTCCCACATCAGAGTGCCGGAACCGGTGGCGCCCACGATGCAGAAGGCGATGAACAGCAGCTTGTAGACCATGGCGACGACCTTGTTGTTGCCGGTCAGGTAACCCCAGCAGCGCTCGCCGTACAGGCTCCAGCTCAGGATGGTGGACAGAGCGAAGAACAGCAGGCTGATCTGGATGACGGTGCCGCCCAGAGTGCCGGGCAGGATGGTGTTGAAAGCGGCCACAGCGGCAGCGCCCTTGGAGCCGTAGGCGGCCAGAGCGTCGGCGCCCAGCTCCATGCCGGACAGCAGAACGGCCATGGCGGTGATGGTGCAGATGATGATGGTGTCGATGAAGACCTCGAACACGCCCCACATGGCCTGCTCAGCGGGCTCCTCGGTGGAGGAAGAAGCGTGGGCGATGGGGGCGGAGCCCAGACCGGCCTCGTTGGAGAACACGCCGCGGGCGAAGCCCTGCTTCATGGCGACCATGATGGCGTAGCCGAACAGGCCGCCGCCCACCGCCTCAAAGCTGAAGGCGGACGTGACGATGGTGGCCAGAACAGCGGGCACATCGGTGATGCGCATGAGGATGACCGCAACGCCGGCGATGATGTAGAAGATGGCCATGAAGGGCACCATGTAGGAGGTGACCTGGCCGATGCGCTGCACGCCGCCCAGGACCACGATGGCCACCAGGACGGCCAGCAGGACGCCGGTGATCATGGGATCCAGGCCCAGCAGACCGTTCATGGCGCCGGCGATCTCACTGGACTGGGCAATGTTGCCGATGCCGAAGGAGGCCAGACCGCCCAGAATGGCAAACAGGACGGCCAGCCACTTCCAGCTCTTGCCCAGGCCGTTCTCGATGTAGTACATGGGGCCGCCGCGGTAGGAACCGTTCTCATCGGTGACGCGGTACTTCATGGCCAGCGCGATCTCAGCGTACTTGGTGCACATACCGAAGAAGGCGGAGACCCACATCCAGAAGACCGCGCCGGGGCCGCCCACGAAGATGGCGCCGGTGACGCCGGCCACGTTGCCGGTGCCCACGGTGCCGGCCAGAGCGGTGGTGACCGCCTGGAAGGGGGACAGGTTGCTGCCGTGGTCCTTGTTGCTGTCCTTCTTGGCGAACAGACTGCCGACGGTGTTCTTCATGATGTAGCCGAACCAGCGGACCTGGATGAAGCCGGTGCGGAAGGTCTGGTACACGCCGGTACCGACCAGCAGAGCCAGCATGACAGGGCCCCACACGAAGCCATTGATCTTGCTGTTAAGATTGGTGATGGTTTCTAACATGATACTCTCCCTTTTCTTATTTTTACCAAGGCGTACCGCTGAAACAAAACAGACGGAGCGTGCGATGTCTGCCCCGCGCGCCCCGTCAGATAAAGCCGTTTGCACGGGCGTGGCCGCAAGACCGCGCCGCCCGTGGATCATCTCTGTTCGTTTGCCTGAGAGTCTGGCAGTGTTCTGCACCTTCGCCCCCGACATGGGCGAGTGTTTCCGAAAGGGTCGTCTGTACACAGTCCGGGCGAAAGAGCTGCGCCGCATTCCTGCGCGCGTCGTCCGACCCGGTTCAGCTGTTCGTTTGGTAAAGACTATTATATACATTTAGCACACAAAACGCAAGGAAAAACTGGTCAAGGTGCCGTTTTTTGTGCGAAAGTAACGATGCTGTGAGGATGAAAACGGCTGTTTTTAGCGGAGGTCCGCCGCGGCTCTGTAAAAGTTATGCAGGTGTAATGACGTTTCAGCACAGAATTTTGGAACGTGTCTTTGGCAGTGTTCAGCGGGGGAGAGGGGACAGGATGGGGGAGGAGGCCGTGAAATGTGTTCTCGATGCGAGTACAGGGAAACCGCCACCCTGCGGGGCGGCGGTCTTGTTTGAACGACTCAATGAAAATGCGTCCGTGCAGCGGATGCCGTACTTCTTCACTTTTTACGATCACTTCTTACTTCTCCAAGATCCTGAATGCGGTTTCAGTGAACAGTGAAAAAAATAAAGCTCCTGAACGCGTTTGCATTCAGGAGCTTTGGTGCGAGGGAGGGGACTTGAACCCCCATGGTGTTTACCACACGCACCTCAAACGTGCGCGTCTGCCGATTCCGCCA
>JAFUQL010000129.1 GCA_017472375.1 Oscillospiraceae bacterium
ATCGACCGGTCCGCCCCATGGGGGCGGGCCGGTCGTGTTGCGTTTTACGGCCGCTGTGCGGTTGCTATTTGGCTGTTAAAATGCTATAATGGACGATGAAAAATACCGCCCATTTTTGGGCATCCGGAGGGTTCCAATGGCACGCATCAGCGCAAGCATCGTGAGTTACGGCGGCTACGACGAGGTGGTCCGCGCGGCGCAGTCCGTGCTGGCCCACACCAGCGAGCCTGTGGATCTCTACCTCATCGACAATGCCAGCCCCGACGGCACCGGCGAACAGCTGGCCCGGACCAGCTTCGACAAGCCGGTGGAGGTGCTCTGCCTGCCCGAGAACCTGGGCTTCGGCAAGGGGCACAACGCGGTGCTGGGGCAGCTCTCCAGTGAGTATCACTTTGTGCTGAACCCGGACATCCTGCTGGAGGAGGACACCCTGGTGCAGATGTGCGCCTGGATGGACGAGCACCCCGATGTGGTGATGGCCACCCCCCAGCTCTACTTCCCGGACGGCACCATCCAGCACCTGCCCCGGCGGGTGCCCAACGTGCTTAGCCTTGTGGCCCGCCAGGTGCCGAAGCTGGGCTTTTTGCGGGGGTTTGACCGGACCTACACCATGCAGGACCGGGATCTGACCCAGGTGCAGGACATCCAGTTCTGCACCGGCAGCTTCTTTGTGATGCGCACCCAGGTCTACAAGGCCATCGGCGGCTTTGACCCGGACTACTTCATGTATGTGGAGGACGCGGACATCACCCGCCGCGCCATGCAGAAGGGCCGGGTATGTCTGGCGCCCCAGTTCCGGGCCATCCACGCCTGGCACCGCGACCCGGCCAAGCGGCCGGATGCCTTCATGCGGCAGCTCAAAAGCATGATGCTCTACTTCCGCAAGTGGGGCTTCCGCCTGTGGTGAGGGCGGTTCGATCTTGTATACAGCGGCGCGGCTCCGCTTTGTGTTAAGCTGCAAACGGCGACCCAAACAAGCATAGGCGGCGCATATGCCCGCCGAAAGGAGCACAGAGAGTATGAAAGGCATCATTCTGGCCGGCGGCGCCGGCACCCGCCTGTATCCGCTGACCATGGTCACCTCGAAGCAGCTGCTTCCGGTGTACGACAAGCCCATGATCTACTACCCCCTGTCCACCCTGATGCTGGCGGGCATCAAGGACATCCTCATCATCTCCACCCCCGAGGACACCCCCCGCTTTGAGAATCTGCTGGGGGACGGCAGCCAGTTCGGCGTGAACTTCTCCTACAAGGTACAGCCCAGCCCGGACGGTCTGGCGCAGGCCTTCCTGCTGGGTGAGGAGTTCATCGGCGACGACTGCTGCGCCATGGTGCTGGGCGACAACATCTTCTACGGCAATGGCTTCTCCCGCATCCTGAAGGCGGCCGCCGCCAACGCCGAGAAGAATGGCCGCGCCACCGTGTTCGGCTACTATGTGGTGGACCCCGAGCGCTTCGGCGTGGTGGAGTTCGACGACAACGGCCGGGTCATCAGCGTGGAGGAGAAGCCTAAGGAACCCAAGAGCAACTACGCCATCACCGGCCTGTACTTCTACGACAAGCGGGTGGTGGAGCGCGCCAAGCAGGTCAAGCCCAGCGCCCGCGGCGAGCTGGAGATCACCACCCTGAACGCCATGTATCTGGAGCAGGGCGAGCTGGACGTGCAGCTGCTGGGCCGCGGCTTTGCCTGGCTGGACACCGGCACCATGGACAGCCTGGTGGACGCCGCCGACTTTGTGCGCATGGTGGAGAAGCGGCAGGGCATCAAGATCTCCGCCCCTGAGGAGATCGCCTACAAGAATGGCTGGATCAGCCGCGAGAAGCTGCTGGAGAGCGCCGCCCGCTACGGCAAGAGCCCCTACGGCGAGCATCTGAAGCAGGTGGCCGACAACAAGGTGCGCTACTGAGCGCCCGCCCCCCCGAACCAACCGCCCTGCGGGGCGGAAAGCTGGATAAAGCTGGATAAGGAGCGAACGATATGAAGATCCTCATCACCGGCTGCAACGGTCAGCTGGGCACCGAGCTGCGCAAACAGCTCAAGGCCGGCTGCTCCGAGATCGGCCCCATCCCCGAAAAGCTGCGCACCGCCACCGTGATCCCCACCGACCTGGCTGAGCTGGACATCACCAACCGGGACGAGGTGGTGTCCTTCGTGCGGCGGATGCAGCCGGACGTCATCATCAACTGCTCGGCCTACACCAACGTGGACGGCTGTGAGAGCGACACCGACGCCGCCTTCAAGGCCAACGCCCTCGGCCCCCGCAACCTGGCCATGGCCGCCGAGAAGGTGGGCGCCCGCCTGATCCACGTCTCCACCGACTATGTGTTCAGCGGCGCCGACAACGGCGGTGTTCCGCTGGATGAGAGCCACCCCACCGGCCCGGTGAGCGCCTACGGGCGCACCAAGCTGCTGGGTGAGCAGTATGTGCGGCAGTTCTGCCGCCGCAGCTTTGTGGTGCGCACCGCCTGGCTGTACAGCTACACCGGCAAGAACTTTGTGTTTACCATGATGAACGCCGGCAAAAAGTTCGGCAAGCTCACCGTGGTCAACGACCAGCGGGGCAACCCCACCAACGCGGTGGATCTGGCCCACCATCTGCTGAAGCTGGCCGTGAGCCACGAGTACGGTGTGTACCACTGCACCGGCGAGGGCGTGTGCAGCTGGTATGACTTCGCCTGCGAGATCATCCGCCTGTCCGGCACGCCGGCCGAGGTGGCCCCCTGCACCAGCGCTGAGTACGCCGCCAAGAACCCCGCAGCCGCCAGCCGCCCCGCCTGGAGCGCGCTGGAAAACCGGATGCTGACCTGCACCGTGGGCAACGAGATGCGCCCCTGGCAGGAGGCTCTGGCCGAATTCTTCAAACACTACACTCCGGAGGAATGACCATCCCATGAAAACCTATCTGATCACCGGCTGTGCCGGCTTCATCGGTTCCAACTTCGTATACTATATGCTGGACAAGTACCCCGAGATCCGTCTGGTGAACCTGGACAAGCTGACCTACGCCGGCAACCTGGAGAACCTGAAGGACTGCGAGGGTGACCCCCGCCACATCTTCGTGCAGGGCGACATCTGCGACGGCGAGCTGCTGTCAAAGCTCTTCGACGATCACGACATCGACTATTTTGTGAACTTCGCTGCCGAGAGACATGTTGACAGCTCCATCATCGAACCAATTGTGTTA
>JAFUQL010000130.1 GCA_017472375.1 Oscillospiraceae bacterium
CCTCGGCCATGGCGAAAAATCGCTCGTAGCTGCACGGCTTGGACACCACTCCCGCCGCCGGCACCAGCCATTCGCTGCGCTGTACATATTCCGGGGTATAGATGGCATGCAGGTTCGAGCGCATCAGCCCGATGTGGTCGCCCGCCCGGGCGAGGCTCATCCACTCCGTGATGACCTGATCCATCAATGCGTTGGCACAGGGAGCGGTCACGGTCAGCACCAGACGATGCACCTTCTCCGGGTGATCGATGGCCAGCCACTGGGCGATCATCCCTCCCTGGGACACGCCCACCACGCAGGCCGCCCCCAACCCCAGCCGGTCCATGGCGTCGGCCTGATCGGCGGCCATCTGCCGGGTGGTGTACCCCCTGGGCAGGCTGCGCCGCCGGCTGAACACATACACCGTAAACCCCCGGGCAAAACAGCGGTACATCGCCGCCAGCGGCAGCGCCATGCCTCGCACCGTGTGCAGGCCGTCCCCCAGGCCGGGCAGCATCACCAGGGTGCGCGCGCCGGTGCCAAAGCGGACGTAATCCATCTCATCCCCATCCAGCTCCACCGTGCCGTTCTGTGCGTTCCAGAGCATACCACTCCCGCCTTTCCATTCTTCGTTTTATTCAGCATACCGCATTTTTCCCCGCTGTGCAATCCACAAACCGCCCGCCTGCGTTCTCTTCACAGATTTTTCTCACCCTATCGCCCTCTTTCTTGCCCTGCGCAGTTTCATTTTTCAGCATTTTGTGCTATACTAACATTTAGCTATGGCCGCAGTCGGAGGTGCCGCATATGAAACAGTTTTTCACAGCTCACAGGCGGGCCCTCGGCTGCCTTGCACTGACCCTCTGCCTGCTGGCGGCGGCGGTGCTCATCTGGTGGGTGCAGGTGCTGCCCGCCCACACCAAGGGCGTCACGGCCAAGCTGAACGACCGCTACGAGGTCTACACCGCCCCCATCGAGGGCAGTGTGAGCCAAACCTTCACCACAAGCGGCAGCCTGTACAATCTGGGCTTTGTGTTCGACATCGAGGGCGAACAGCCGCAGGGTGACCTGCAGCTGACCCTGACCGACGCCGCCGGCCAGGTACTGGCCACCAGCACCGGCAACATGGCGGCCATCCTGCCCGGGCAGTACGCAGTGCTGGGCCTGAGCGCCCCGGTACACAGCGACGTCCCCGCCGAGTACACCGTCACCCTGACCCCCTCCTATACCGGCGCAGGGCGGCTGACCCTTGGCCATTCGGCGGATCCAGTGGAGGGCTTCACCTCCCTCACCGCAGACGGCGTCTCCCTGGACGGCGCACTTGCAGTGCTGGCCACGGTGGACCTCATCGGCAGCTTTGTCAGCGTCTACTACTGGGCGGTGGTGCTGCTTTTGGGGGTCATCGCCTGCGGCGCAGTGTGGCTGAGCGGAAAACTGCCGCTGCATCGCCTGTATTTTGTGCTGGTTCTGGCGCTGGGGCTGGTGTTCTGTCTGGTGCTTCCCCCCTATTCCGCGCCGGATGAACAGTTCCATATCAATCAGAGCTTCTCGGTGGCCACCACCTTCACCAGCCGGCTGCCGCTGAATTCGGTGCCCCTGTGCGACACCTACCGCCGTCCCTCGGACGTGAACCCGTTGTTGCAGGATCAGAACACCACCGTGTTCACCTGGCGTGAAATGGCCGAGACCCTCACCGACCGCAGCCCCGATGCCCCCGGCGATCTCCAGTACTTCGCCGAGATGCAGGTGGACAACTCCAACCTGCTGTACACCATCAGCGGCGGCGCGGTGGCGCTGGGCTTCCTGCTGCGGATGGGCTTCACCTCCACCCTGCTGCTGGGACGGCTGGCCAATCTGCTGGCCTTCGCCCTGCTCACCGCGTGGGCGGTAAAGAAAGCCCCCTTCGGCAAGGCTGTTTTTGCGGCAGCGGGTCTGCTGCCCATGAGTCTGCACCTGGCGGCTTCCTTCAGCCGCGACTGCCTGACTCTGGGCTTCGCCTTCGCCTTCACCGCGCTGGTGCTGGACGCCGCCTATGGCCCGCACGAAACGCTGGGCCGCCGGGAACTGATCCCCATCGCGGTGCTGGGTGTTCTTTTGGTGCCCGCCAAGATCGCCTACTTCCCGCTGGCGGCGCTGTTCCTTCTGATCCCTGCCGCCCGTCTGGGCAAGCACAGCCGCAAGGTCAAGGCCGGATTTCTGGCTCTGTGCCTGCTGGCCTTTGCCTTCAGCGGTGCGCGCTACACCATTCAGGGTCTGTTCGACCGGGCCGACTCCGCTGAGGAGATCGCCGCTCAGGTGGAGACCCTTTCTCCCGAAGAAGCCGAGCGCTGGGGTCTGACCGACGAGGCCGAGGACCCGGATGCCGTCTGCTGGTCGGTGGGGTACATTCTGGCCCACCCCGGTCAGGCGGTGCAGCTTGTGGTGCGCAGCGCCATTGAACTGGGCGACCACTACATCAAGACATTGGTGGGTGGCAGCCTGAGCTACTACAGCCTGGATCTGGCCTGGGGCTGGGTGCTGCTGCTGTACGGGCTGCTGGCCTGGGCTGCTCTGCCCCGGGCGGGTGAAATGAACTGGCCGGGCGTGTTCAGCCGCGGTTGGGCCGGGCTGCTGGCGCTGGGCTGCTGTGCACTGGCCGTGGCCGGCTGCATCCTGTGGACCCCCACCTACTACACCACCATCTACGGCCTGCAAGGGCGCTACTTCCTGCCGGCCCTGCCCCTTGCCCTGCTGGCACTGCGCCCTGTGGGCGTGACCCGTACCGGCGAGGACACCGCCCTCTGCGCTGCCCTCGCGCTGGCCAACATGGGCGTGCTCATCAATGCTTTTCTGGCCGTTCTGGCCCGCTGAGGTCAAAACATGCCCTTTTATGATAGAAATCGCTTCGCGGTGCCCGGTCTGCCGGCACCCCTCGAAGGAGTTGTGTGAACCATGAATGTAAAACAGATCCCCCTCATCATCCCCTCCCTGGAGCCGGATGAGAAGCTTCCCCGCCTGCTGGACGAGCTGCAGGCTGCCGGCATTGAGAACATCGTGCTGGTGGACGATGGCAGCGGCCCCGACTACCGCCATTTCTTTGACGATGCTAAGGCCCGCGGCTGCACCGTACTGTGCCACGCGGTCAATCTGGGCAAGGGCCGCGCCCTGAAGGACGCCTTCAACCACTGCCTGCTGACCTGGCCCGATGCACCCGGCTGTGTCACCGCCGATTCCGATGGCCAGCACACCCCTGAGTGCATCCTGAAGTGTATGCAGGCACTGGCGGATCACCCGGACAGCCTTGTACTGGGCACCCGGGACTTCGACCAGTCGGACGTGCCTGCCCGCTCCATGCTGGGCAACAAGATCACCCGCACTGTGTTCAAGCTGCTGGTGGGGCTGAAGATCACCGACACCCAGACTGGCCTGCGGGCCATCCCCACCTCCTTCATGAAGCACCTGCTGGCCACCGCCGGCGAGCGCTTCGAGTTTGAGTCCAACATGCTCATCGACACCAAGGATGCGGGGGTCCCCATCCACGAGGTGCCCATCAAGACTGTCTACATCGAGGAAAACAAGACCAGCCACTTCCATCCCATCCGGGATTCCATCCGCATCTACTCCATCTTCGGCAAGTTCCTGTTCTCCTCCCTGTCCTCCAGCGTGGTGGACCTGGTGCTGTTCGGTCTGTTCTGCGGTGTGCTGCGCAGCAGCCCGGCTTTTGCGGGGCTGCCCTTCGATTACATCGTGGCCGCCACTGTGATGGCCCGTGTCATCAGCGCCATTTACAACTACCTCATCAATTACAGCGTGGTGTTCAAGAGCAACGCCGGCCACAAGGGCGCGGCCTTCCGCTACTTCTGCCTGGCTGTGGTGCAGATGAGTGTCAGTGCGTTCCTGGTCAGCCATCTGTACAGCCTGGTGCCCGGCGCGGCCGAGCTGCTGGTGAAGATCCCCGTGGACGTGACACTGTTCTTCATCAGCTTCCAGATCCAGCGGGCCTTTGTATACAAGAAATGACCCCTGAACACGGTATACATATCGTATAATCAAGGCAATTTTATCCGCATTGGAGGGAATCTCCCTGTGACCATCTGCTTTTTCTCGGCTCAATACCTGCCCACGGTGGGCGGCGTGGAGCGATATACTGCCAGCCTTGCCGCCCAACTCACCGAGCGGGGGCATCGGGTGCTGGTGGTGACCAGCGCTCTGCCCGGCCTGCCCGAGCGGGAGGAACAGGACGGCATCACCGTCATCCGTCTGCCGGTATGGCTGCTGATGGGCGGGCGCTTCCCCATCCCCAAGCCCGGCGCAGACTTCCGTCGGCTGGCAAAGGCGCTCTGGGCCGAGGACATCGGCTTCTGCGTGGTGCAGGCGCGGTTCTATCTGTCCAGCCTGTACGCGGTGCGGCAGTGCCGCCGCCGGGGCATCCCCCATCTGGTCATCGACCACTCCACCGGGCATATGCCGCTGGGCAGCGGCCCCGTGGCGTGGGCAGGCCACCTGTACGAACATCTGGCCGCCGCCTATCTGCGCAAGGCGCCCTTCTATGGGGTGAGCCGGGCGGTGTGCGGCTGGCTGGAACACTTTGGCATCAAGGCCGAGGGGCAGCTCTACAATGCGGTGGATCCCGCCGCACTGGAGCGGCTGGCCGATGCGGTGCCCCAGGTGGACTGGCGGGCGAAACTGGGGCTTGCCCCTGACACCCGCATCGCCGCTTTTGTGGGGCGCATCATCCCCGAAAAAGGTGTCGCCGAGCTGGTGCAGGCCTTTACCGCACTGGAGCTTGAAAACGCCGCCCTGCTGGTGGCGGGCGACGGGCCCCAACTGGCCGAACTGAAGGCCGCCTGCCCCAGGAATGTGTACTACCTGGGCAGCGTGCCATATTCCCAGACTCTGCAGCTCTACCGGCAGGCCGACCTGTACTGCCTGCCCACCCGGTATGCCGAGGGCTTCCCCACCACCTTTCTGGAGGCGGCGGCCCTGGGCTGCCCCATCCTGACCAGCCGCACCGGCGGTAGCGACGAGCTGCTGCCCGACGAGCGGTACGGCATCCAGCTGGACGCCCCCACCCCGGAGGCCATCGCCCCGGCG
>JAFUQL010000131.1 GCA_017472375.1 Oscillospiraceae bacterium
CACCGTTCTGGCTCTGGTGTTCATCTTCCTGGGCACCCTTGTCTCCAACGACCTGGTCTGGGAGCTGACCTACGCCTTCAACTACCTGATGGTCATCCCCAATGCCATTGCCCTGTTCGCTCTGACCAAGATGGTGGTCAAGTCCGTGGGCGAGGCGGATTCCCGCAAGAAGTAAGCGCTATATATTATATAGTATAATAAGGCGAGGGCTCTCCCGGCGGGAGGGCCCTCCCTTTTTTGCGGTTTTGCCGCAGGATACCGCAAGATTTCAAAGAACGTATGAAGGATGTATTAACCTTTTTCTCCATCGGTTGACAGGTCTGCGGGATGAACCTATAATGACAGATAATGAGGCTTTCTGTACAACGGTGCAGAAAGCGGTACGCCGGCCCGTGCCCGCCGGCGCACAGGGTCCAGCGTGGGCACGGGACGGCGCGGCCAGCGGGTGCGCGCCGGTTGGAGGAATGCCGGAATGGCAATGAACAAACGCAGAGATTTTCTCATCAATTTAGGTTACTACGGATTTATCCTGCTGGCGGCGGTGGCGGTGCTCAAGTACATCCTGCCCATGGCGGCCCCCTTCGTCATCGCCTTTGTGGTGGCCAGCCTGCTGCAGGGCTTCATCCGTTTTCTGAAGCGGCGGCTGCATCTGCCCCACAAGCCGGCGGCGGTGCTGGCGGTGCTGCTGGCCTACGGGCTGGTGGGCGGCGCGCTGACCCTGCTGGGCATCCGGGCGGTGGGCGGCCTCATTGACCTGATCCACCTGATCCCCAATATCTACTACACCCATGTTCTGCCCTTTTTCAACGACATTCTGGTGAATCTCGAGGGCGCGTTCATCCGCATGGACGTGGACCTGGTGGCGGTGCTGGACAACATGGGCAACGAGCTGATCGCAACGCTGGGGCAGAAGGTGTCCGAGCTGTCGGTGGTGGCGATGGGGTTTGTCACCGATGTGGCCTCCTCCATCCCCGGGCTGTTCATCCGCCTGGTGCTGATGGTCATCTCCACCTTCTTCATCGCCATCGACTACGACCGGCTGGTGGGCTTCTGCCTGCGTCAGATGAACGACGGCACCCGCAACGTGTTCTTCCAGGTGAAGGAGTATGTGGCCGGCACCCTGCTGGTATGCCTGCGCTCCTACATCATCATTATGACCATCACCTTTGTGGAGCTGTCCCTGGCTTTCTCGCTCATCGGGCTGCAGCACGCCATGCTGGTGGCCTTCTGCATCGCCCTGTTTGACATTCTGCCCGTGCTGGGCACCGGCGGCATCATGGGCCCGTGGGCGCTGCTGGCCCTGCTGCAGGGCAACCTGCCGCTGGCCATCAAGCTGCTGCTCATCTACCTGATCATCACGGTCATCCGCAACATCATCGAGCCCAAGATCGTGGGCGGTCAGTTGGGTCTGCACCCGGTGGTCACCCTGTGCAGTATGTTCCTGGGCCTGCAGCTGTTTGGCGGCGTGGGCATGTTCGGGTTCCCCATCGGCCTGTCGCTGCTGCGCTACCTGAACGACCACGGGGTCATCCACCTGTTCAAGGACGAGGAAGAACCCGACGATGTGACGGTATAAAACAAACGATAAAACGCCCCCTGCAGCGTTGCTGCGGGGGGCGTTTCTGTGCGTATGGGGTCAGCTCTGCGGCGGGAACACCACCGTCAGCAGCATCTTGAAGGCTTCCTCGGCGTAGACCGCGTGGGGGATGCGGGCGGGCATCACCAGCACCTCGCCGGCGCGGACAAGGTGGTCGGTGCCGCCCACCGTGAAGCGGCCCACCCCCTCCAGCACCTGCACCATGGCGTCTCCGGCGGAGTCGTGGGTGCTGATCTCCTCGCCCTCTGCAAAGGCGAACAAGGTCAGGCTGACGGCGGGGTTCTGGGCCAGGGTGCGGCTGACGATCTGCCCCGGCTGGGCGCTGACCAGTTCGGCCAGCGGCAGAACGGCTTCGTGGGGGAGATTCCTGATGTATGGCATGGTTTCGCTCCTTTCTCAGTCCAGGATGCGGCCGTCGGTGGTCACGGTGACCACCTGCCAGGGGATGAACCGGCCGCTGTTTTTCAGAGCGGCGGTGGCGGCGCGCTCCAGCCCGCCGCAGCAGGGCACCTGCATCCGCACGATGGTCAGGCTGCGGATGTCGTTTTCACGCAGGATGGCGGTGAGCTTGTCGGTGTAGTCCACCCCGTCCAGCTTGGGGCAGCCGATGAGCGCCACCCGGTTTTGGATGTACTGCCGGTGGAACTCACCGTATGCATAGGCGCAGCAGTCGGCGGCGATGAGCAGGTTCGCGCCGCTGAAATAAGGGGCGGTGATGGGCGCCAGCTTGATCTGCACCGGCCAGTTGCGCAGCTGGCTGGTCAGCACCGGCCCGGCGGCAGGGCGCTCCACCGGGGTGGGGGAGAGGGTGCGGGCCTGCGTGCCGGGGCAGCCGGCGGCGGCCCGCTCCTTCAAATGGCGCTCCACGGCGGCCTCGTCAAAGGGCGCGGCCTCCCGCTGCACAAAGGAGATGGCGCCGGTGGGGCAGGCGGGCAGGCAGTTGCCCAGCCCGTCGCAGTAGTCGTCCCGCACCAGGGCGGCTTTGCCCTCCACCATGGCAATGGCGCCCTCCTGGCAGGCGGCGGCGCACAGGCCGCAGCCGTTGCACTTGTCGGGGTCGATCTGGATGATGGTTCGGATCATGGTCGTGTCCTCCTGTTGACTTTCTGCCCTGAGTATACTATGATGGGGCGGATGTGTATGTTGTTTCTACAACAAAGGAGCGAACAATGAAGCAGAAATTGCTGGAAACCTGCCCGCTGTTCCGCGGGGCGCAGCCGGAGCAGATCGCGGAGCTGCTGGAGAGCCTCTCGGCGCGGGAGCGCAGCTATGGCCGGGGCGAGACCATCCTGCGGGCGGGCGAGGTCACCGACGCGGTGTGTGTGGTGATGGCGGGCGGCGTGACCATTGAAAACGACGATGCGTGGGGAAACCGCGCCATTCTGGAGCATCTGGGCCCGGGGCAGGTGTTTGCCGAGGCCTACGCCTGCCTGCCCGGCGAGCCGCTGATGGTCACCGCCCGTGCCGCCGAGGACAGCCGCATCCTGTTTCTGCGGGTGGAGGGGCTTTTGAGAGGCAGCGCCGACGGCAGCCGGGCGCTGCTGGTGCGCAACCTGCTGGACATCGCCGCCCGCAAGAATCTGGCGCTGTCGCGGCGGATCTTCCACACCTCCGCCAAGACCATCCGGGGGCGGCTGCGGTCCTACCTGTCCGAGCAGGCGGTGCGGCACGGCAGCCGCAGCTTCACCATCCCCTTCGACCGGCAGCAATTGGCGGACTATCTGGGGGTGGACCGGAGTGCGCTGTCCGCCGAGCTGGGCAAAATGCAGCGGGAGGGCCTTCTGCGGGTGGACCGCCGCCGCTTTGAACTGCCGGAGGAATAATTTCTGCGCCGCCAGGACAAACGAAGCTGCGAAAAAATACTTGCACACTTCGCGTGTTTTGGATATAATTGAGGTTGTTTTGCGCTAACCGTGCGCAGAGAGACGAACCGGCAAGCCAACCGACTGTTTATTATAAAGGTAAGAGGATCACGAATTTGTCGATGCACGTTTTGATGCATGCCCTTGAGCATGCGGTGGAGGACAGCGTCCGGATGCTGCCCTTCCTGTACCTGGCCTATCTGGCCATCGAATTCATCGAGCACAGCCACGGCGAGCGCATCGAGCGGGCGCTGGCCGGCGGCGGCCGCTGGGGCTTCGCGGCGGGCGCGGCGCTGGGCAGTGTGCCCCAGTGCGGCTTTTCGGCCATGGCGGCCAACCTGTACGCCAGCCGGGTCATCACGCTGGGCACCCTGATCGCGGTCTTTCTGGCCACCTCGGACGAGGCAGTGCCCCTGCTGGTGGCCATGCCCGGCAAGTGGCCGGTGATGGCGATGCTCATCACGCTGAAGGTGGTGTTCGGCGTTGTGGCGGGCTTCTGCCTGGACGTGCTGTTCAAGGGGCTGCTGCCCCGGGGTCTGCGGGGCGGCTACACCGGCCACGCCGACGAGGTGGACTGCCACGAGGAGCACGAGGAGCAGACCAGCGTGTGGCTGTCGGCCCTGCGGCACACCGCCGAGATCTTCCTGTTCATCGTGCTGTTCAGCTTTTTGATCGGCCTGGTGTTTGAGCTGGTGGGCGAGGACGTGGTCTCGGAGGTGCTTCTGGGCATGGGCGTTCTGCAGCCCCTGTTCACCGCCTTTGTGGGTCTGGTGCCCAACTGCGCGGCCAGCGTGCTGCTCACCCAGCTGTACCTGTCCGGGGGCATCGGCTTCCCGGCGCTGATGGCCGGCCTGTGCAGCGGCGCGGGCGTGGGCCTGGCGGTGCTGTTCCGCGCGAACCCCAGCCTGAAGCAGAACCTGTTCATCGCCGGGCTGCTGTGGGCCATCGGCGCGGGCTGCGGCCTGGTGCTGGAGCTGCTGGGCCTGTACCTGTAAGGGGCCTATCGGCCGAACGATTTGCACAGAAGCATATTTGCACATTCAGTGAAAGAGCGGGCAGTTGCAGCCCGCTCTTTTTTCGTTATAATGAAAGCACAGGGAGCCGCCGGCACCCTGCGCCCGGCTGCGATGGCCTGCGGCGCCCGGCGGCCGGCCACAAACGGAACGGGAAAGGATGGACCGACTATGATCCTCAAAAACGGACGTATCTTCAACGCACAGGGCCGCTTTGAATGGGCCGACGTGCAGATCATCGGCGACCGCATCGCCAAAGTTGCCCCCCCGAACACGCTGGAGGGGGATGAGGTGCTGGACGTGAGCGGCAAGTACGTCACCCCGGGCTTCATCGACCTGCACATCCACGGCTCGGATGGGGCGGATTTCTGCGACAGTGTGGATGGCAGCGAGGAGCACATCCGCAAAATGGCCGCCTTTCTGGGCAAGCAGGGCGTGACCAGCTTTTTGGGCACCACCATGACCTTCAGCGAGGAGATCCTCACCAAGATCCTGACCACCGCCCGGCCGCTGTTCGGGCAGGAGGGCATGGGCGCTGTGCTGCGCGGCGTGAACATGGAGGGCCCCTTCTTTAATATGGCCAAGAAGGGCGCGCAGGCCGCCGAGTACATCATGGACCCGGACATCGGGATGTTTGAGCGGCTGTACGAGTGCAGCGGCGGCAACATCGTGCTGGCGGACGTGGCCCCCGAGCTGCCCGGCGCGGTGGAATACATCGAAGCAGTGAGCAAAAAGTGCACCGTGAGCATCGCCCACACAAATGCGAACTACGACGAGGCCATGGCGGGATTCAACGCGGGCGCCACCCATGTGACCCACCTGTTCAACGCCATGCCCGCCTTCACCCACCGGGCTCCCGGCGTGGTGGGCGCCGCTGCCGACCGGGCCGGGCACGTGGAGATGATCTGCGACGGCGTGCATCTGCATCCTGCCATGGTGCGGGCGGTGTTCGCCATGTTCGGTGAGGATCGGGTGTGCATCATCAGCGACAGTCTGCGCGCCTGCGGCATGCCCAACGGCGAGTACACGCTGGGCGGCCAGAAGTTCATTATGAAGGACGGCCTGGCTACCCTGGAGGACGGCACCATCGCCGGCAGTGCCACCTGCCTGGCGGAGGGCTTCCGCCGCACGGTGGGCTTCGGCGTGCCGCTGGAGACCGCCCTGCGTGCCGCCACCATCAACCCCGCCCAGGCCGCGGGCCTGTTCGACGAGCTGGGCAGCATCACCGCCGGCAAGCGGGCCGACGTGCTGGTGCTGGACAGCGCCCTGATGCCCGGGGAGATCTTCATCGGCGGCGTGCGCCAGTGAGCCCGGCGGGACACAACGGCCCATCTGCCCACAGAACATGTCCCGACATGGCTTGACAAGGGGCCGCTCCCCGTGCTATGATTCGCTTGTATTCCTCGTGAGGGAGTAGTCTGCGCAGCCGGCCCAACGGCGGCGTGGCAAGTCAACATACTGGCTTCGGCCTGGCTTGCCTTGAATGACGAGACTCATGTAGCGCGTATCGCGTGTGCATGGGTGGAGTGTCTGCATTTTTACAGCCCGCACACGGCATGCGCCGCGTGCGGGCTGTTTTACTGCGCACGAACATACCCAGCCGTCCCCCGCAGCCGGGCGGCCGTTTTGAAAAGAAAAGGAGAACATCATGGGGATCGCAGAACTGTTTTTGATCGGCGTGGGCCTGTCGGCCGACGCATTTGCCGTGGCGGTGTGCAAGGGCCTGAATATGC
>JAFUQL010000132.1 GCA_017472375.1 Oscillospiraceae bacterium
GACCATGATCCGTCTGAATCTTGTCAAGGGTCTCGGACCGGTTCTGCAGATCGCTGAGGGCTGGACCGTTGAACTGCCCGACGACGTTACCGATACGCTTTGGAAGCGCACCGACTACACCTGGCCCTGCACCTGGTTTGATCCCCGCTGCGACGGCAAGGAAGGCTCGCCCTTCAAGAACGCTTACGACTTGATGAACAACTGGGGCGCCAACCATGGCGCGATCAGCTACGGCCACATCGGCGCCGATCTGATCACCCTGTGCTCCATGCTCCGCATCCCCGTGGCCATGCATAACGTTCCCATGGACAAGATCTTCAGTCCCGCCTGCTGGAACGCCTTCGGCATGGACAAGGAAGGCGCCGACTACCGCGCCTGCGCCACCTATGGCCCCTCCTACGCCCGGCTGAGCCGGTAACAATCGCTGCCGCAGTCGGCTGAGCCGACAGCCAATGGCTGCCGCGCTCAGCTCGACCGGTCTCCACGCCGCCGTGGTGGCGGCTCGAGCCCTGCCTTTCTTTTCTGACCAATCTTTTTCTAGCCTGACGCCTTGGCCAGCCATAGATCCGAGCTGGCCTAGGCTGTGTTTTTTCCCGCAGCGTTTGATCGCAAAACATAGCCCCTGACTGCTCGGATCTATGGCAGTCAGGGGCGGCAACTCTGTAATATCTATGGCCGGAAAAGTACCGCAGGAGCGGAGCAGCCACCTAGGCTGCGTGCGCTCCGGTCAGCTTAAGCGCGGCAGCAATTGACTGTCGGCTCAGCCGACCGGGGGACATCGGGCAGACTGCATCGCTTTGGTGACGGATCAGCTTACCGAGGTCATGGTGGAGCCGCAACGCGGACAGAGGGAATTGCGCGTGGAGGCACAGGTGGTTCCGCAGTTGGAGCAGGTGCTGCAGCCCTGTACCGGCGAGGTGGTGCCGCAGGCGTAGGTGGTCTGGCCGAGCGCCGCTGTCGCCGTGACGCCGCCGGTGGCAGTGCTGGCATTGGCCGTGCAGGGCGCCACCTCTTCGAAGGCGCAGGACGACTGCGGGAACAAGGGCAGGGAGAAGAACTCGTCGCAGACATTTTCGGCGAACTCTTCGCAGGGCGGAACCTGGCAAAATCCGTAGGTGGGCACCATGATATCGACCTCGGCGAGTACTTTGAGCACGACGGTGACGCAAATGGTGATTTCAAAGGTGCAGTTGCCGATGTAAGTACCCGAGACGCAAATCGCGCTCACAAGGCTCTCCAGCGTGAAGGGAATGATGGAATCATCGGGAATGCACATCAGTACGTCCTTATCCACGCAGACCGTCGCCTGGCCCATCCATTCCTGGCAGCGCTGGTCCACAAACAGAACGTCCACCGGCACCGATACCGAGCAGCGCACGCGGGCAAACTGCGGGCGGTCGCACATGCGCTCGATGCTCAGATTGGAGATCTTACCCGCCGTGGTGGAGGAGCGACAGCTCTCAAACGTCCACTGGCCGCAGGGCTGGGGCAGCGGACACGGGCTGTTCTCCGCATTCTCCACCGCCTCCTGGTGGGTGATTCCGGTGCCGCAGGTGGGGCAGGTGCAGGTGCAGATGTTTCCATCACAGTTGCAGGCGCAGGGCTTGCTGCTCACGGGCTTGCAGTCGTTTCCAGGCAGCACGGGCACGATGTTGCTCACCACAACCTTCTCGTCGTCCAGCTGCTGCTGAGACATGCAGGAATCGTATACATTCTTCACCTGGATGCACACGCGCTGGTTCAGGCCGGTCAGGATGTTGCCGTTCACCACTCCGGGGCTGCATTCGGCGTTGGCGTTTTTATAAGAATAAAACGACATGGACCATACCTCCTTGGATGAAGTGCGGGCGCTCTCACCGCCCACGATGCATCCTATGACCACGGGAGAAATCGGTGCAAAAATTGTACGGGCACTGCACAAAACCGCGCAAGAAAAAGCCGGTTTTTGCAATGCCCGTACATGTTTTTCCCATGCGAAAACCCCTCCTTGCAGAGGGGGTTTCGCGCAAAATCAGTTGGTCTTGGGAGCATTGGTACCCGTAGAAGTCCTGGGCTCGACCACCACAACCGGCAGATCCTGCTCGGTCTGTTCGACCTCCTCGACGGTGGTCACCGTGGTCTCGACGGCGGTCTCCTCAGCGGCAACTGCAACCGGACCATAGTAGGCATGGGGATGCAGGTTGGTGAAGCGAACCTCCAGATAGTCCTTGGCCAGGAAGGAATTGCTCTCCCAGTGGGTGATGTTCAGACGGGTCTCCTCGTCCACATCCCACTCGCGGTAGCCGACCTCTTCATTGCCGAAGGGCCACAGCAGCGTGGTGGCGGTGTTCACCAGGGCGTTCTCCCACCAGGCGCGCTCCTCTTCGGGCACGGCGTTCACCAGGGAATCCCAC
>JAFUQL010000016.1 GCA_017472375.1 Oscillospiraceae bacterium
GCCAGCATCAGATTGCGGTAGTGATTGATCAGCTCCTCGCACAGCCGCTTCATGTCCACCGAGCGCTGGCGCAAAAGTGCCACTTGGGCCAGTACATCGGCCGTATCGCAGGCGTGAATGGAAGTACTGAGTTCAAAGAGGTACCCACGGTCGGTGACACCGGACATACGCCGGACCAACTCGGCATCCACCTGCATGGAGACGCCGGCGCAGGTATCCAGAATGGAAAGTGCATCGCGCAGGGCGCCGTCTGCAAGGCGAGCCACCAGCTGGGCGGCCTCCTCGGTCAGCTCAATCTGCTCCTCTCCGGCGATGTAGCGCAGCCGCGCGGCGATGTCCTCCGGCTGGATGCGGCTGAAATCATACCGCTGACAGCGGGACAGGATGGTCGCAGGGACCTTGTGGATCTCGGTGGTGGCCAGAATAAAGATAACGTGGCTGGGCGGCTCCTCCATGATCTTCAGCAACGCGTTGAAGGCTGCGATGGAGAGCATATGGACCTCATCGATGATGTAGACCTTATAGGTGCACTCACTGGGAGTGTAGGCAGTCTCATCCCGAATGTCCCGGATGTTGTCCACGCCGTTGTTGGACGCGGCGTCGATCTCCACCACATCCAGAATGCTGCCGTTGTCGATGCCACGGCAGATGTCGCAGGCACCGCAGGGATCACCGTCCACCTGGTGGGGGCAGTTCACCGCTTTGGCGAAGATCTTGGCGCAGGTGGTTTTGCCGGTGCCTCGGGTGCCAGTGAACAGGTATGCGTGGCCGATACGGCCGGCAGCGACCTGATTTTTCAGCGCTGTGACAATGGCCTGCTGGCCCACCACATCCTCGAAGCGGGAGGGGCGCCACTTGCGGTAAAGAGCACGATACACAGGCAATACCTCCCAAAAAACAAATAAAAAACGGACATGCCGCCTGCGCTGCTCGGCATACGGATGCAGGCTGCCTGCGGCGCACGGTGCAGACCACTTAATGCTGCTCGGTTCCCCGCCTGACATGGTTCATGGGGCACTGTCGCACAGGGCCCACATCCGTATGCCGAACAGCGCAGAGTAGGCTCTGTCCGAACATCCCTATTATATACGAAAAGTTCAGCAAATGCAACCGAATTTATTTGTTTCCCGTGAAAAGTGGGCATTTTGTTCGTTCCGGAGATGATCACGGCACTGCCATGCAATGCAAATCGGGTTGCGACTCATCAGAAAACGCGGTATACTGGTCCAAACGGCAGTCTGGGCGGCGGCCCGGGCTGCGAAAAGGGGGACATATACATGAAAGTCATCACACTGACCGAAAACACGGTCTGCCGCCCGGATCTCGGCAGTGAGCATGGGCTGAGCCTTTACATCGAGGCCTGCGGGCATAAGATCCTGTTCGACATGGGGCAGAGCGATCTGTTCGTGCGGAACGCCGAAACACTGGGAGTGGATCTTGCACAGGTGGATCTGGCCATCCTGTCCCACGGGCATTTCGACCACGGCCGCGGTTTGCCGGAATTCTTAAAGATCAACCAAACAGCCAAGATCTTCATTCACAAGCTGGCTGGTGAGGGGCATTACTCGGCGCGACCCGAAAACCGTGTTGCTGACATCGGCATCGACCCGGAGTGGCTGAATGATTCCCGTGTGGTGCTGACCGAGGGAACGGTGGAGCTGTTCCCGGGCGCAGTGCTGTTTGCGGATGTGACCGGCAGCGAGCTGCGCTCGCCCGCCAACGATACGTTGCTGATCCAGGCCGGGGAGAGCTATGTCTGCGACCCATTTCTCCATGAGCAGAGCCTGATCCTGACTGAGAATGGCCACCGCCTGCTGGTGGGCGGCTGTGCACACCGCGGCATCGTGAACATTCTCGACCGCGCGCTGGAACTGGCGGGTGCCCCGATGGGGGTGGTCATCGGCGGGTTCCATATGTCGGTGCCCAGCACCGGCAAGAGCATCCCGGAGGAGCTTGTGCGCGCGGTGGCCGCCCGCCTGCTGGAACAGCCTGGGACCGTGTACTATACCTGCCACTGCACCGGCAGCGAGGCATACGCCACCCTGCGGGATGCCATGGGCGAGAGGGTACAGTACCTCGCCGGCGGCGGCATCGTAGAGCTGTAAGTGTGCCCCATTGTATTTCATTCACAGAACGCCCCGGATGGCTCCGGGGCGTTCTTTATTTCCATGGAGCATATGCCCCAGACATATTTTTGATGAAGCTCA
>JAFUQL010000133.1 GCA_017472375.1 Oscillospiraceae bacterium
CCCTGGCTCTGGCCATGGGCGCCGATTTCCTGATGCTGGGCCGCTACTTCGCCCGCTTCGACGAGAGCCCCACCAGCAAGGTGCTGATCAACGGCTCCTACATGAAGGAGTACTGGGGCGAGGGCTCCAACCGCGCCCGCAACTGGCAGCGCTACGACCTGGGCGGCGCCACCACCCTGCGCTTTGAGGAGGGCGTGGACAGCTATGTGCCCTATGCCGGCACTCTGGCCGACGGCGTGAACACCACCCTGTACAAGGTCAAGAGCACCATGTGCAACTGCGGCGCCCTGAGCATCCCCGAGCTGCAGGAGAAGGCCAAGCTGACCGTTGTCTCCTCCACCAGCATCGTGGAGGGCGGCAGCCACGACGTGGTGCTGAAGAACAGCAACACCAACGGCTGATCACCGCACATTTGAGAATATGAAAAGCCCGCAGGCCGCCCGGCCTGCGGGCTTTTTTGCGTTATGGGGCAATAGCGACAATCATTGGACACATTTTTCGTCAAAAAGGATAAAAACACAGAGTTTTTGAAGTTTTGTGATGAAAAATAAAGGTATTGTGTGACAATAGTTACCAAAGTGGACAGGTCTGTACTTCGGTTGGCACGATGGCACGAGATTTTCATGGTTCTGCACAAAGTTTTTCTTTGCAGAAAATGAGAATCTTGCTATGTTGACGAAAGTTTGCTTATCGGCTATACTGAACAGAGGAAGGGAAGTAGAAGATCTGCTTCCGGTGAGCCTTGCATCACCTGTCAAAATCAAAGAATCAGGAGGACTAGACCAATGAAATGTTTGATCATTGACGCCGTTCATGCTGCGATCGCTGAGGAGCTGGGCAAATTCATGGAGGTGCAGGATCTGTACCAGGGCGCCATGGAGGGCAAGCCTGCCAACGCCCCTCTGACCCAGGAGCAGCTGAAGAGCGTCATCGGCGACGTGGACGTGCTGATCATGCGCGTTGATCCCCACATCACCACCGAGGTGCTGGACGCCGCCAAGAACCTGAAGGTCATCGGTGTCTGCAGCGTGGGTCTGAACCATGTTGCCATGGACTACGCCAAGGAGAAGGGCATCCAGGTCTTCAACGCTCCCGGCCTGAACGCCAACGCCGTTGCTGAGCTGACCATCTCCAAGCTGCTGGACATGAGCCGCATGACCATCCCCGCCAACCACGACGTCAAGGTCAACCGTCAGTGGGATAAGTACAAGTTCGTCGGTCGTGAGCTGCGCGGCCGCACTCTGGGCATCCTGGGCTTCGGCCGCATCGGTCAGATCGTGGCCGGTCTGGCTCATGCCTTCAAGATGGACATCGTTGCCTACGATCCCTTCCTGCCCGAGGAGAAGTTCGGTGAGAACCACGCCACCAAGATGGAGACCATCGAGGAGCTGCTGAAGGTCGCTGACTACGTCACCATCCATATGCCTCTGCTGCCCACCACCAAGAACCTGATCCGTGCCGAGTCCATCGCCACCATGAAGTCCGACTGCATCGTGCTGAACATGGCCCGCGGCGGCATCGTCAACGAGCAGGATATGTACGAGGCCCTGAAGGCCGGCAAGATCGCTGGTTACGCCACCGACGTTATGGTCGACGAGCTGAGCGAGGGCTCTGATTTCAACAGCCCCCTGTTCGAGTGCGACAACTTCATCGTCTCTCCCCACATCGGCGCTCAGACCATCGACGCTTCCCGCGACATCGGCGTGCACATCATCGCCAAGGTCAAGGAGGCCCTGAACCTGGGCTAAGCCCTCGGTTTGGTTTCTGACAACTGAATAAAGGATCCCCCGGCGCGCGATGGCGTGCCGGGGGATCTTTTTGTATACACCGTGCAAAACGGCCATGACACAAAAATCGGAGAGACCCTGCTGAAACAGGCCCTCTCCGCAACTTTTTGGCGGCCCGGCTGTTTCGGCATACTTTGCCCGCCCTGGTGCATACACTGGTGTGGGGAAGGGGGGACGGGCGTGCGCACGGTGATCTATCTGGATTCACTGCTCCTCATCAATTTTCTCATCGGCTGGTTTTTGCTGCGGGCGGCCGGGCTGCTGGCCGGGGCGCTGGCGCCTTCCGGGCGAACACTGGCCGGAGCAGTGCTGGCGGCGCTCAGTACCCTTATCCTGCTGGCCCCGGTGATGCCTGTGCCGGCGCAGCTGGCCTACCAATTGGCCACCGCCCTGTGTGTGGTGCGGGCGGCATTCCCGTGGCGGGGGCTGCGATGTTTTGCACGGGGGACATTTTGGTACTTTGCCCTGAATCTGGGATTGGCGGGTCTGGTGATCCTGGCCCTGACCCGGGGCGGTGCGGCAGGGATGCACACCAACAATCTGGCTGTGTATTTTGATGTATCGCCGATGCTTTTGCTGGTGTGTACACTGAGCGTGTACGGCATGGCGAAGCTGGCGGCTGCCGTGTTCGGCTGCCCGGCCGGGGAGCCGCTCTGGGCACTGGAGCTGGAGATGGACGGCGTGATTCTGCGCGGGCTCGCGCTGCGGGACACCGGATTTTCGCTGCGGGACCCCTACACCGGCCGGCCGGTGGTGCTGATGAGCTGGCCTGCGGTGACAGGGCGGCTGCCGGCAGAGCTGGAGAGATACCTCACCGGGTGGTTCAGTGGGGAGGCTGGTGCGGTGCCGCCGCCGGGGCTGGGGGTGCGCCTTCTCCAGTGCGGTACGGCGGTGGGCGACGGCCTGCTGCCCGGGGTGCCGGTGAAGCAGGTGCGCCTGACCTGCGGAGGGCGTACGGTCTGCGCCGGCCCGGTGGTTCTGGTGTTTGCAGGCCGGCGGCTGGCAGATGGACGGTATGATGCGCTGCTCGGCCCCGAGCTGGAGATGCGCCCGATCAAAAATGACACGATGACGGAGGAAAACAGAGCATGAATTGGATGGAGCGAACAAAATGCCGGCTGATGGAGCTGTGGCTGCGCCTGCAGATGCCGGGCACCGCCTACTACATCAATGGGTCGGAGACTTTGCCGCCGCCGCTGACCCCGGAGGAGGAAGCGCTGGTGTTCGCCGGGCTGGAGGAGGGGCGGCAGAGCTGCCGGGACACCCTCATCACCCACAATCTGCGGCTGGTGGTGTACATCGCGCGCAAGTTCGAGAGCAGCGGCGTATCGGTGGAGGACATCATCTCCATCGGTACCATCGGGCTGATCAAGGCGGTGAACACCTTCGTTCCGTCGAAAAAGATCAAGCTGGCCACCTATGCCAGTCGCTGCATTGAAAACGAGATCCTGATGTTTTTGCGCAAAAGTTCCAACCGCCGCCAGGATGCAAGCATCGACGAGCCGCTGAACACGGACGGCGAGGGCAACGAACTGCGGCTTTCGGACGTGCTGAGCAGCGACGATGCGCAGGTGGGGGCGAAGCTGGAGGAGGACGACGAGCGGTGCATGCTTTACCGGGCGGTGGATAAACTGGACGAGCGTGAAAAGCGCATCATGCAGCTACGCTTCGGCCTGCTGGATGGAGTGGAGCGCACCCAAAAGGAGGTAGCAGACACCATCGGCATCTCACAGAGCTACATATCCCGTTTGGAGAAGCGCATCATCCGCCGACTGCGGCAGGAGATGGAGCGAATGGCATAACAAACGGCAGAGCCCGCCGGTCGGATGACCGGATCGGGCCCTGCCGTTTTCAGTTGCGCTCCAGCCGGGTCTCGCGGATAAAATCGTCCGCCAGGCCGCCGGCCAGCCCCATCTCGCCCTCAGGAAAATACAGGGCCAGATCCATGCCGTCGCGGCTCCAGGTGTACAGCGCCGCGCCGCCTGGTGAGCGGCGGACCGTCACGGTGACCCCCTCGATCTCAGGGGTCCGGCGCTGGTGATAGGCGCGGGCCACCTCCTGCAGCTGCAGGTCGCGGCCGGCTTTGGCAGCCCGCAGCC
>JAFUQL010000134.1 GCA_017472375.1 Oscillospiraceae bacterium
ATGCAGACGTGCTCCGGAGCGCCGGTGAAGTCGCCTTTGCCGTTGTCGTTACAGTCTTACATCATCAGGTCGCAAGGGGAGGGGACATAGCTGTCCGCCTCCATCCAGCGGCCTTTTGCTTTGTACAGGGCGATCATCTGCGAGCAGCTGCACTCCACAAAGCCGATATCAGTCAGGCCAGCCTTGATAAAGGCTGCGCTCACCGTAGCTGCGCACCACGGATTAGTGTTCAGCATCTTCCACCCACGGGGCAGGGGACGGTGGCTGTTGTAGATGTCGAGGATCTTCTTGTGGCTGCCGTTGGATTCCTTGCAGCCCAGGAAGCCCTCCATGATGCCGACTACCTTGTCTCTCAGCTGCTTTTCGGTCATTCGACCTCACCACCCTCGGGGATGATGACCTGCGGGGCACCGGCCGCCGCTGCGTCCACCTTGGCCTCCGCTTTGATGTAGGTGATTGCGCTGCCGGCAGCAGTCAGAACGCCGCCGATCAGGGCCACCATGTCCATGATCTCGCTGCCATCGACGCCGAATGCCAGCGCCAGACCGCTCGCCATGCCCACCAGAGCCAGCAGGAACTTGCGGCTGGTCAGTTTTCTCAGAATGTCGTTCATACAGTTTCCTCCTGTTCATTCTTAGTTGTTGGTTTTGCAAAGATGCGCTTGGCGAGGAGCATCAAAAGCTCCCCACCAAACGCCACGGATACAAAGGGCAGCACATCGGATAGATCTACGGTGACATTATGTATTGCGCCATAGGTTTTGAGGATCAGCGCCCACAGCGCCGCAATGGACAGCACACCGATGCAGTAATACACCAGTCCGCGGGCCATCTGGCCTTTCTGGGCCTCCGTCAGCCGTTTGCCTTTCATACGCCTGCGCCTCCGGAGAGCACCAGCGCCATCAGGGCGGCCACAGCCGCGCCGATGATGCCGGCGATCACCTTGTCCCAGTAGGTGCCGGGCTTCTTCTCGATCTCCGTGATGCGCTCCTCGTGGTCTTTCACGTCGCCGGTGTTCTGCTCGACCAACGCGGTCAACTTCACGTTGCACTCGGAGACCTCGTGCATCAGATCCTCCAGCTTGTCCAGCCGGGCCTCCGCCTTGCCCAGGCGGGACTTGTCCCGGGCAAAGCGTTCATCGTCCAGCTGGCGCCGAGCTGCACACATCGCCTCCGTTACAGGGGTGTCGTTCATTTCTCACTCCTCCTGATGTGTTTATAGGGTTTTAAGGAGTGCCGCCCAAGCGGACGGCACAGGGGGGTGGGGTTAGGTTGCAATAAGCTTAGCCTCGGTTCTGCTGACAGACGCCTCATCATTTGTACCGAGAGTAACCTTAATGACATAATACCCCTTGTCCGAAAGTTCCAAAAAGTGAAACACGAATTTATAGGAAGTGGAGTCGAGATTAAAACTCGTAAGTTTAGAATATCCGGCAGCACTTCGGTAAAGCCCCCCAATTTGTTTTCCTTGCTGGACATTTTCAATTAGCTCGCCAAAAGAACAGCTTGAGACTGCTGTACCATCAAGTTGTTCCGTAAACACAACTAACGGCTCGTCGGTCAAATATTTTGAGCTGATTTTGTAAACAACTGCCCTCTTTCCGATGATTTCAACGGTATGTGTTGCTGCTTCGGAATAGGTATAGATTTGGATATGAAACGCCCCGTTATCGTGCGTATTCCGAATACAGAACGGCATTTCCGGGGTAGTTACATTCCAATTACTTGCACCAACCAAAACATTTCCCGAATTGTCACAAGTTGCAACAAGGTCAGCATAAGTTACGCCATCCCACACAACGGTATATTTTTCGCCCTTAACAAGCGCACCGAATGCAGCAAAGATAGGAAAAGGACTAGCAATCCAAGCGCAGCCATTTTTGCTGTTAAAGGCAAACTTATGGGTAGCATTGTAGAGCGATACGGGGTCTCCATATGCTTCCACATACCCCATCCCCTCGACATACTTGCCGGAGATTTTCTTTACTTCGGTGACTTCCTGACGGATGGAGATGGTAGGAATGTCTGGACCGTCGGTGGAATCGATCATCATTCCCGAAGTAGTAACCACATGGATGACGAACGGTTCTCCCGTATTTTCTCCAATATCAGTAATTCCGGGATTTCCAAGGCAGACCAAGTTCATATCGGTAAACGTTTCGCACACATAATCAGTGCCGTTCCAATTTACCGTATAAACTCCATGTGTAATTCCGAAATCGCCGTCAAGATTATACCGATACACGCCATTGCCATAATCTTTGTTAAACTCCGGCTGACACTCCGCCAGCACCTCTTTCACGGTGGTGGTTTCGCCGAAGGGCAGCTCTGCTGCACCGGTGCCGCCAACGTCGAAACCGCCGGGCCGGTTATCCTCGACCCACACACCGGCCGTGTTGACGATGAACTTCTTGCTCTTGTCAGCCACCAGAGCGCGGCTGCCGGGATCTGCCTCGGGCAGCAGGGGGAAATCGTCCGCAGAATCCAGCTGGTAGGTGTTGATGTTCAGTTTGACGGAGTTCCGCCATTCTCTCTCAATCAATTTGACTGCCATTGTTATTCCTCCTTCCACTCACCGGATGCGTCCATAACGAGGGTCTTTCCCTCGACGGGAGCGATTGCGGTACTGCCCGCACTGGCGCAGGGCAGCAGGGCTAGATCATCCAGGGAGTCCATCAGATACGTGTCGATATTGGAACGGATCTCGCTGTTCCATTCTCTGTCAATAAGTTTAATGGCCATGGTTTTTCTCCTTTATCGGTTGATAAGATGCTGCTGCAGTTCCTCTTTGGCGTGCTGCATCTGCTCGATGTTGTTGCCGTCGATGCCGTGGTCAAGCAGGGCCAGGATGGCCAGCTGCGTGACACGGTTTCCGGCGTCCAGCTTGCCCAGGTGGTCGTGGTCGGCATTCAGCTTACTGTCCACCGACTTCTTCCAATCCTCCAAGGCGTCCAGCCGGTCGTTTTGCTCCTGGTTCGGAGCCTTGATCTTCTGTCTGGCTGCGGCGATCTTCTCAGCAGCGTTGGCCAGCAGGACGATGGCCGAAGCCACAGCCAGCACCGCAGTCCAGATTTCAGTAGGGGAGAGGTTCTTCATCAGCCCATAACCTCCTCAACAGTGCCCAAGTCCTCCCACTTGACGCCAGTGGTGCCGGGTGCCCAGGTGTTTGTGTCCTGACCGCTTCGCCAGACGTGGCCGTCACGGGTGCAGCAGTCGCCGGTCATGTAGGGGGATGTGGCCAGCTCCACGAAAGGGAGTGCCTTTGCCGGGTCAGTGCTCCAAACGAAGCGCCACTGGGCGGGCAGCTCCTCCGGCTCCCATGGTGTACCGTCATCGTGAAGATAAACGGTGCTATCATAGTTCTGAATCAATCGCACCACGCGGCCGGCCGTGGACTTACAGACGAAGCCGTCAGTCTGCCCAGCCTTGCGCCCCAGCATGTTCATCTTTGCACAAGCCGCCGCAAAGCGGGGGATTCGGTCATCCACCTCATACAGCTCCGTGCCGGTCATATCCGGGGCCTTGGTCTGGATCTCCTGCGCCGCAGCTCGGCCACGCTATCTCTCGCGCTGCAAAACGCGCTCTTTACTCGTAATCATACGCTGTCAACTCCCTCCTGATAGGCTGCGTCCAGCTCGTCCCAGACGGTGGGCGTGGGGGCCGCAGGCGTAGGCTCCTGCCGCTCCGGCGCCTCCTCATATCGGATGGTGCCGTCTTCCAGATATACTGCTCTCTTCATATCAGTTCACCCCCATGATGGATACCGTGCCGCCCTTGATGAAGGGATAGGACGAATTCGTGTAGATCCGGAACGTGATCGGGTCGGTGGTCGGGTTCGGGTAGCTGCTGGTGCTGGCGCCGGATTCAGATACGATTGCGTTATCTGCGTCGCTCAGTGCCAACATGCGCAGCGACCAGCCGTCGCTGTCGTGCTCTGAACCGACCGAGATAAAGGCGACACCGTTAGAGAGGAAACCCTGCGTCTTACACATGTTCACACTGATGCCTTCAGAGGTGAACGTGGGCGCTTCCAGATATATCTTGCGGACGTTGCCGTCGTAGTCGTACTCTGCCTCCAGCTTCGGGAAGATGACGAACCGTTTGTACTTGGTCAGTTCCGCAGCTGTCAGCTGGAACTCCAGCTCGCTCACCTCGTCCTCCTCGACGGCCAGCGTCTTCAGCATGACCAGGCCGGCGTAGCTGCCGCCGCCCAGCTCCGCAAGGTTGCCGGTGTGGAGCACTGTGTATGCTTTCGCCGTTCCGTCGACACAGTCATACAGGCGAACAGCATTTGTGAGCGTTGCGCCCTCTGCACTATCAAACACGGAAAGCTGTCGATAATTTGCTGCGCTGCCGCGTGCATTTGCCGCTCTCAACTGCACGTTGTGTGATCCCAGAATTACCGCTGCGCCTGCACCCGAACCCGTTGCCTCAAGCTGAATTCGTGGGCCGGAAGATTTTGAAATTGTCAAATTATCCGTCAGCGTGCCGCCGATCAGCGGCAGCGCACCAACATCTGCCGCTGTGGGTTTGTTCCGGCTGTCGTAGATCTTCGCCCAGCCGCTCCATGCGCGGCCGTTGTAGAAGCCTTCCCACACGCCGGAATCCGTGTCGAACTCGAAGAACACCTGATTTGCATTTACCCGGTGGGCAAACAGCGTGCCCGCCGTGATGGCGGAGCCACCGCTGACAGGATAGGCCGAACCGTCCGCCACATCGTTGCCGCCGGATGCAGAATAAATGATTTGGGAATTGTCAGTAAGCGCTTGGGCGATGGTTTTCATCGTCTCGATGCCGACAGATAGACCAATCTGCGACAGGGCGCCGTATGTTTTGATTACATGGGTCTGGTCGATTTCCCCGCCCGCCAGAGCGCGGCTGACAGCCTCGTCAACCTGCTCGCCCGTATGGGGAGAGTTATGTTCTGCCATGTTTACACCTCCAGATAGATTATGATGCAGCCGGGCATGCCGTCGCCGCCCTTACTGCCTTTGCCGCCAGAGCCGGAGCCGCCGTACAGCCAGCCATCATAGGGGCCACCCTTCTGACCGGCACCGCCACCACCGTGGCCACCTTCGCCTCCGGAGCCGTAGGTCTTGGCGTTCCGGCCATCGACAGGTGTTGCGCCGTCGCCGCCGCGGCCGCCGACCGCTTCCGTATCATCCCAGCTATACAGGCGTGCATTACCGCCCTTACCGCCGTTTGCACCAGCAGCAGCACCGCCACCGTAACCGCCATATGCTCGGCCATAGTCCTCGTCGTACAGATCCTCGCCCCGCTCGCCGGGGTAGTAGAACTGGCCGTCATAGAACACGGTGGGGCTTTCGCTGGAGTTCGATGCACCGACAGATCCGGGGATGCCGTCCACACCGGGCAGGCCGTAGATTTCGCCGGTGAACAGATTGACGTAGCCATTGACAGATACAGCGCCGTCCTTGGAGCTAAAGTCGCCGAAGGTGGTCTCTGTGCCCTCTGTGCCGGGGACGGACTCCGCAGTGTCGTTCGGCTCTCCGCCGACACCGGCCACAC
>JAFUQL010000135.1 GCA_017472375.1 Oscillospiraceae bacterium
ACCAGCGCCGGGTGGGGCTGACCGCCGACGGCGTGTGCGGCTGCAACACCTGGAAAAAGATCACCGCCGCCGTGGTGGGCATCGGCCGCACCTCCACCGTGGTGGACTGACCGCTCTATAACCCCATAAAACGAGCCTCTGCCGGGCGGTGCTATGCCCGGCGGGGGCTTTTTGTTCGTTTTCTTTGACCTCGCCGCACTAAAGTGCTATACTGAAAAGACAGCCGCGCGGGGACGGGAAAGCCCGCGCGCCCAAACAAAAATAACGGATGATAAACGAGGTCTGCCCCATGAAATTCTCCAACCGCCTGAACCGCTTCGGTGACGAGGTGTTCGCCGCCCTGAACGAGCGCAAGATGCAGCTTCTGGCCGAGGGCCGCACCATTTACAACCTGTCCATCGGCACCCCCGATTTCGAGACCCCCGCCCACATCAAGCAGGCGCTCATCGATGCCGCTGCGGTGCAGGACAACTGGAAGTACAGCCTGCGTGACCTGCCCGAGCTGCTGCAGGCGGTGTGCGATTACTATGCCGACCGCTTCGGCGTGACCATCACCCCCGATCAGGTGATGAGCGTCAACGGCAGTCAGGAGGGCATCGGCCATCTGGGCATGGTGCTGTGCGACGAGGGCGACACCGTGCTGCTGCCCGACCCCGGCTACCCGGTGTTCACCGCCGGCGCGCTGATGGCGGGCGCCCAGCCCTGGTACTATCCCCTCGCCCCCGAGAAGGACTTCCTGCCCGACTTTGACGCCATCCCCGACGAGGTGGCCGACCGGGCCAAGTACATGGTGGTGGGCCTGCCCGCCAACCCGGTGGGCAGCGTGGCCAAGCCCGGCTTCTACGAGGAGCTGGTGGCCTTTGCCAAGGCCCACGACCTGCTCATCGTCCACGACAACGCCTACAGCGACATCATCTTCGACGGCTTCGAGGGCCGCAGCTTCTTCAACACTCCCGGCGCCGCCGACATCGGCGTGGAGTTCTTCAGCCTGTCCAAGAGCTTCAACGTCACCGGCGCCCGCATCAGCTTCCTGGTGGGCCGCCCCGACGTGGTGGCCGCGCTGAAAAAGCTGCGCAGCCAGATCGACTTCGGTATGTTCCTGCCGGTGCAGTACGCGGCCATCGCCGCCCTGACCGGCCCCCGGGAGAGTGTCAAGACTCAGTGCGCCGACTATCAGGCCCGCCGGGATGCCCTGTGCGGCGGCCTGCGCGCCATCGGCTGGGACGTGCCCAACAACCACGGCAGCATGTTCGTGTGGGCCAAGCTGCCCGGCGGCCGCACCGACAGCATGGCCTTCTGCATGGAGCTGATGGAGAAGGCCGGCGTCATCTGCACCCCCGGCGCCAGCTTCGGCCCCCGGGGCGAGGGCTACGTCCGCTTCGCACTGGTGCTGCCCCCCGAGCGCATCGCGGAGGCGGTGGCTTCCATTGGGAAAAGCGGCCTTGTGACGGGCTGATCCGCCAAAAATAAGCAGCAGGGGCTGCCGCAACGTTTGCGGCAGCCCCTGCTTTTTTGATTCTCTTTTACAAGGCCGGGTACACGGCGGTGAAGTCCTCGTTTGCCAAAAGGCCGCTCACATATACCTCAAACGCCTCGGCCGTATCCAGCAGACGGCTGCGGTAATCGCTCACCCCGTTGTAGATATCCCAGAAGGAACGGTAGCCCAGCTCATCCACGTAGTAGGGATAGTCGGTGAACAGCTCCGCATCCCGGGACACGTACGCTGCGTCGTACACGTCCTCACCGGTGGTGATGTGGACGCTGCAGTTTCTGGTCACGTCGTGGTACTCGGGCAGCACCTCGTCCGAGTAATTGAGGTTGTCGTTAAAATAGCCCATGCGCAGAAGGCTGCCGGCACTTTGGTAATTGGCGTAGCACCTTGCCCACCAGTACACCCCCACGTCGCCGCCGCTGTATTCGCCGCGCTCCTCGTCAAAGGTGTCGTACTCGTACAAAAGCCGGCCAATGCTCAGATTGTAGTAGTTGAGCAGGAAGCCATAGCCGTTCCACCCGTCGCCCGACTCCACGTTCTGCATGTCCTTGCCCGCTTCCATGCACACCACGATGTCGCCGGGCTGTGCGCCTGCGATGAGCAGCTCGTTCTCGATGCGCGTATCGTCCAGACCGGCAGCCGTTTCGCAGCGGATCACGGTATATTCCAGATTCGGCGGCAGCGCACCGAAGGGCATGGCATCCTCATCCTCGGCAGTGAACAGCCCCATCACCACAAAGACCTCGGGGTCGATGGCAAGGGGGACCTCCCGTTCGGCGCCCTTTTCCTTGATGACCACCTCGTCCTCATAATGGAACATTCCGTAGTCCACCGTGAGATCGTATTTGCCGCCCTCCAGCAGAATGCGGGCAACGCCTTCTTCGTCCGACAGCCCGGTGGTCACGTTTCCTTCCTCATCGGTGACCTTCACCGGGATCCCGTCCAGGGGCAGCGTGCTGTCCCTCTCGGTCACAAACTGCACCTTGACTGCATAGCCCTTGTAGGGGCACTCGCCCAGACCGCACTCGATCTTGGTCTCACCGAGGCTGTCGGTGCGGGTGGAAACGTAGAAATCCGGCGGCAGACCGATCATATCGGTGCGCAGCTCCAGCAGCCGCCAGCGCAGGCCGTTCTGCCCCGCGCCGGTGCCGAAGAAGGTGGCGTTCTTCCCGGCAGGGCCCAGCACCCACTGCAGATCCAGCCCGGCGAACAGATCCAGATCGCCGTCCACACAGACGTCGCAATCGTGGATGGAGCCGTCGTCGTCCACCTCGTCCGCCTCAGGGGTCTCCAGCGTGGCGGTCAGGCCGGGGCCGGCGTGGGCACTCAGACCCACATTGGCCACGTTGGGGATGCCGAAGCTGACCACCGCGTTGAACAGGTTCACATCCACCTTGCCCTCGACCTCAACGAAGTCCAGATCCACCACTGGGTCCTTGAACCCGCTGCTGGTGCCGTAGGGCAGGGTGATGCCGGCAAAGAAGCTGTTGCCGCCCTCCACATACACGTCACCCGCCGCCGACAGCTTGCCGTAGGCAGACAGGCTGGCCTCCAGATAGGGGGAGAACTCCAGGATGACACAGAGCGGCCCCGCCACCGGGATGGGGAACTGGGGCGCATAGGGGACACTGACCCGCCCACTGATCTGCATTCCCAGCTTCAGGTCCGCATAGGCGCGGGCGTCCACGGCCACGCCCATCTTCACGTTCAGCAGGATGGGGTGGTAGCGGAACACCACATGGACGGTGCGCACCTTGGCGCCCACCTCGCCCTCCAGAAAGCCCTTGCCCGCGTGGGCGCTCAGGTTGGTCTTCAGGTCAAGGCAGACCGGCATGCTGCTGCTGTGCTCATGCTCGGTGAGCATCCAGTCCAGCGCATCGCTGCCGCCGGCGAACGTCTGCTGCAGAGCGGCGTTCAGTTCCTCGCCGGACTGCGCCGTGGCCGGGTCAAAGGCGGGGGCCTCCTGCGCCAATTGGGCTGCTTCGGCCAGAAACGCGGTGTTGTCCTGCGCCGCCCACACCGTCTGCTCGTCGGCGGTGTACTCAGTGAAAGCCGCCGTGGTCAGCCCGCCGGTGTCCTCATGGTACACGGCGGTCATGGGCAGATCCATGTCCACATCGGCGTACTCGATCAGATCCTCCATGGTCAGCTCGCCGCCGTGGATGACCGCCTGTCCGTCGGCTACGTCGATCTGCTCCACCTTCACGGCCAGACCCGTGGGGCAGGCGGTGGAAGCGTCCATGAAGAACACATCCCCGGGCTCAAGGCCGGTGAGCTGCCCGTCCGGGGCGGCGAAGGTGTACACCCTTTCTTCCGCGTCCTGGGCGATCAGGGTGTTGCTGCCCCCCTCGGCGGTGACCCGGGTCACGCCCTCGGCATAGACCACGAAGTTGGTGTCCTCCTGTTCGTCCAGATTGTCCACCACATGGCCGGGGAAATCGTGGATGGTCTTGTTGAACAGGAAGTCCAGCCCATCGTCCGCAAAGGAGGACGCCATCGAACCGGCGCCGGCGGGCGAGAGCTTTGCGTACAGCGCAAGCCCCGCCGCCGCCAGCACCAGCACCGCCAGCAGGAGCAGCAGGATGCGCAGCCCCCACCGGGGCCGCCTGCGGGCAGAATGTTCTTCCATACAGTTCACCTCACGGTTCGTTTTTTAGTTGATTTTATTGTACTCCCATCCCGCCGCCCTGTGCAAGTGACAGTTCCAGATGCCCTGCCCAATGGGGTGATCCCGGGTGTTTTTCATCATAATGCACAGCGCAAATGCATATAATTAAAGCAGTCTGCTGAAATTCCGCCTGTCCTCTTGCAAACTATACTGTTTTGGTATAATATAAAGCCATAGCAAAGAACAGATGGCCCACCCGCCCGGGCCTTGCATATCTGAAAGGAGAAC
>JAFUQL010000136.1 GCA_017472375.1 Oscillospiraceae bacterium
CCGCTCACCATGTCCAGGTCCTCCTCGGACAGGCGGGACAGACCGTCCCGGGCGGCGTGGTATTTGGGGCCGGCGTCGCACTGCTCGTCAAAAAACTCCGACGGAGTCACCCCAAAGTAGTCGCAGATCTCCAGCAGCATGGCCATGCTGGGCAGGGCCCGCCCGGAGGTGATGCTCTGGATGTATCCCTTGCTCTGCCCCAGGTCGTAGCTCATCTGGTACTCCGACACCTGCTTGTTCAGCCGAAGCTGGGTGATGCGCTCCCGGATAAAATTCGCGTCCATGCTCTCCACCTGCCCTTTCTATTCATAATGGTAAGCGGATTCATGGTTTATGAATACTTTTTAAATTATTCTTAAACTCGCTGTAAACCCTTGACTGCACTATTAAAATTAGCTATTCTGGGTGTATACGGCTAATTATAATATTCTATACCCTGCGTGCGCGAAAGGAGGCCCCGCCATGAAGCAGTTCGCCCGCTCCCTGTGCGCCTTGCTGGCCGGGCTGGTTCTGGCGGCGGCGGTTCTGGCGGCCCGTCCCGAACAGCTTCGCGCCGGGGTGGCCGGCGGGGTGCTGTGGGTGCAGTCCGAGAGCCCCCTGCGCGGGGTGCGCCTGCTGGAGCCGGACGGCACCGTTCTGCTGCAGCAAAAAGCCGCACCCGGCTGCCAAAGCTGGCGGCTGGATGCGGCTCATGCACCCGCCCTTGCGGGCTGGCTGGTTCTGGAAGCCATGGACACGGCGGGGCACACGGTGCGGCTGGTGCGCCCCGGGGCTTAGCCCCCGGTGCAGGCGGCCAGCGCGGCGAGGAAGGCCTCCACCGCCTCGGGCTGGGTGGCCCAGCTGGTCACCAGGCGGATGTGGGTGCGCCCGCCGGGCAGCTTGCCCATGGTCTCCCAGTGGAAGTCCCCCTTCAGCCGGTCGATGACCGCATCCGGGAAGATGGGGAACTGCTGGTTGGAGGGCGAATCCGCCCCGAATCCATACCCAAGTTCGGCGATGCCCTGTTTCAGGCGCATCGCCATTTCATTTGCATGGCGGCCCAGCTGCTCGTACAGGCCGTCCTGCATCAGCACCTCGAACTGCAGGCCCAGCAGCCAGCCCTTGGCCAGCATGCCGCCCCGCTGCTTCAGGATGTAGCGGAAATCCGGCTTCAGCGCCGGGTTCAGGATGCACAGCGCCTCGCCGAACATCGCGCCGTTCTTGGTGCCGCCGATGTAGAAGGCGTCCACCAGGGCGGCGGTCTCGGGCAGGGTGGTGCAGCCGGTGGCCAGGGCGCTGGCCATGCGGGCGCCGTCCAGGTACAGCAGCAGGCCCAGCTCGTCGCACACGGCCCGCAGCTCCCGCAGCTGGGCGGTGGTGTACACGGTGCCCACCTCGGTGGTGTTGCTGATGTACACCAGCCGGGGCTTGACCATGTGCTCGTCCGGGTGGGCGGCCACGGCGGCGCGCACCGCCTCGGGGGTCAGTCGGCCCTCCACCGCGGGCATGGCGATGCACTTGTGGCCGGTGGCCTCGATGGCGCCGGTCTCGTGGACGCACACATGGCCGCTCTCGGCGGCGATGACCGCCTCGTGGGGGCGCAGAAAGGCGCACAGGGCGGTGGTGTTGGTCTGGGTGCCGCCCACCAGAATGTGCACGTCCGCATCCGGCCGGCCGATGGCCTCGCGGATGAGCGCACGGGCGCGGTCGGAGTGCTCGTCGCAGGAGTACCCGTAGTTGCCCTCCAGGTTGGTGCGGGCCAGGGCCTCCAGGATCCGGGGATGGGCCCCCTCGCTGTAGTCGTTGGTAAAGCGGATCATAGGCTGTTCGGGCGCGCTGCGCCCCTCCTCCTTGTCGTTTGCATTGGACGGGCTGTGCCGTCTGTAAGCCCAGTATAACACAGCCGCCCGCAGAATGCACCCGGTCACGTTCTGTTCACAGAAAAACCACGATTTCCCTTGCCCGGCCTCCGTGTCTTCCGGCGCAGCCCGTAAGGGTATTTTTTATGATAATGCGTCATTTTTGAAGATCTCCGTTTGTTTTTCGGCCTGCGGCGGCCTCCTTGCCTTCGGCGTTTGAGTGTGTTATACTTTATTTGTATATCTGTGTGCGGCCCCACCTGAAACCGCACCGACCCGAACGACCCCGGCGCGCCCTGCGGCCGCCGTTTTATAAGGAGCAAACGATCATGGCAATGATGACGAACGAGGAACATGAGCGCATGAAGCGCCGCCGCTTCCGCCAGCTGGTGGGCCTGCTGGTCTGCTTTCTGGTTGTGATGGGCGTTGGCACGGTGATCTCCAGCGGCCTGGGCATCGTGGCTGCCCTGTTTGACGACACCGAGAAAAAGCAGGAGTACGCCAACAAGCTGCAGAGCATGGTGATGCTGGACCCCCTGCCCTTCGACACGCTGGAGCAGGCTGACCCCCAGCAGCTGAAGGAAGCCGCCATCTGGGGCACCATCTACAACACGCTGGCCACCGGCAGCGATCTGTCCATCTATGAGCGCGACCCGGACACCGACGGCATCATCCTGCCTGCGCTGGAGGTGGACGCCACCCTGACCAAGCTGGTGGGCCCCAACTACAAGCTCACCCACGGGACCTTTGAGTCCAGCGACATGACCTTCCTGTACCTGGAGGACAAGCAGGGCTATCTGATCCCGGTCACCGGCCAGATCGGCCTGTACAGCCCCGTAGTGGAGGACTTCGCCCGCAAGGAGGGCCGCATGTATGTGACCGTGGGCTACATCCCCACCTTCAGCAACACCGATTTCGCCTTCACCGCCGCCACCGAGCCCACCAAGTACATGGACTATGTGTTTGAGCGGTCGGACAAGAACTGGTACCTGGTGAGCCTGGTGGAGAGCGAGATGAAACCCGCGGAGCCCGCCGCCTCTGAGGTGGTGGACACCCAGAACCAGATCGAAGCGGACTACGACCCCGCCGAGGAGCTGCTGAACGCAGTGGCCACCCCCGAGCCCACCGAGGAGGTCATCCCCGAGGGCGCGGATGCGCAGGCCGCCGCCGCACCGGAGGAGCCCGAGGATCCTTCCGCCGAGACCGGCGGTTCCGAGTAAGCCCGCCCCCGGCACACCACAGCAAAACGCAAACGCCCCGGCCCTCCCACGCGGAAGGCCGGGGCGTTTTTTTCATGGTGGTCTTACAGGAACAGCGAGACCGCGCAGTAGACCAAAAGCAGGGCCATGACCGTGTTGGTGATGCGGGCATAGCGGGAAAAGAGCAGCTTGAACACCGACCCGAACAGCGACCAGAGCAGGGTAAACGCAAACCCGATGAATGCCAGCAGCAGGGCAAAAAAGGTCAGCTTGTCCCATTGGCCGTGGTAATACGGCAGAATGTAGGCCTCCATGGATACGATGCAGTAGATGTAAATTTTGGGGTTCACGAACTGCAGGGCAAGCCCCGAAAGAAAACTCCCCTGCCGGGCATCCTCCTCGATCACCGAGGAACTGCGGAAGGTCTTCCACGCGAGGTACAGGATGTACGCGGCGCCGAGGAACAGCATGGGCGTTTTGATCTTCGGGATCAGCACAGAGAGGGTATTGCAGAAAAAAGTACACAGCATCATGACGATGGAAAAGCCCGCCCAGATGCCCAGATTGAAGGGCAGTGTCTTTTTGAACCCCTGCCGCCCGGCATTGGACATGGACATGATGTTGTTTGGGCCGGGCGTCACCGCGGTCACAATGGCGTAGGAGAGGAACTGCATCCAGCTGAACATATTGACCTCCTTTGTGAACACCGATATAATGAGATCATGATCCAATATATTGTATTCTCTATATTGTACTACTCGTCCAATATATTGTCAACAGGAGGTCCTATGGATTTTCAGAAAGCCGTGGCTCAAAACATCCGGGAGATCCGTGAGCGGAAGAAGATCACGCTGGATGCGGCGGCGAAGCTGACGGGGGTATCTCGCAGTATGCTGGCACAGATCGAAAAGGGGGATGTGAACCCCACCATCTCTGTCCTGTGGAAGATCGCAAACGGGTACAAGGTGTCCTTTACATCTTTGGTGGACACCGACGGCCGCTCCCATCTGCTGATCCGCGCCGACGAAGTGACCCCTCTTGCGGAGGACGAAGGGCGCTACATCAACCGGCCCGCCTTTCCGTTTCAGGAGGACACCCACTTTGAGACCTACCGGATCGAGATAAAGCCGGAGGGGTTTCTGCAGGCACAGCCCCACATGGGCGGCACGGAGGAATTCCTGACGGTCTTTTCCGGCGAGGTGGAGATCACGGCCGGGGCGGAGCGGTTCCGCATCGCCGCCGGGGATTCCCTGCGGTTCAAAGCGGACGTGGCGCACTCCTACCGGAACGTGGGCAGCGAAACAGCCCACCTGCATATGCTCATCCACTATTCGGACAAGTGAGCGGACACCACA
>JAFUQL010000137.1 GCA_017472375.1 Oscillospiraceae bacterium
AAACTGAAAGGCGGAAGCTACGCCATCATTCCCGATCAGATCGAGGCCGGCACCTATATGGTGGGTGCGGCGCTGACCGGCGGCAACGTGCTGATCAAGAACGTCACCCCCAAGCATCTGGAGCCTATCACCGCCAAGCTGGAGATGGCGGGCGCCACCGTTGAGGAGTTCGACGACGCGGTGCGCGTGTACCGTGCGGGCGATCTGATGCCGCTGAAGATCAAGACCATGCCCCATCCCGGGTTCCCTACCGATATGCAGCCGCTGATGACCGTGCTGCTGAGCGTGGCCCGCGGCACCTCCATCATCACCGAGAGCATCTGGGAAAACCGGTTCCGCTATGTGGATGAGCTGGCCCGCATGGGTGCGAACATCCAGGTGGACGGCCAGGTGGCGGTCATTGAGGGCGTGCCTGCCCTGATGCCCGCTCCGCTGGAGGCCTCTGACCTGCGCGCAGGTGCTGCCCTGGTGGTGGCTGCGCTGGCGGCCGACGGTGTCAGCGAGATCAGCAAGATCCACTACATCGAGCGCGGCTACGAGTGCATGGTGGAAAAGCTGCAGGGTCTGGGCGCGGACATCCACCGGGTGGAGGTCCCTGCTCCCGGCGCTGCAAAAGCACTGTAAAACGCATCAAAAACAAGCGATGGCCGCCGGAAAACGGCGGCCATTTTTTGTGGAAAGGAGACCGCATGGCCAGTTTCACCACCCTTTATTCCGGCTCGTCGGGCAACTGCGGGCTGGTACGGTGCGGCGAAAAGTATCTGCTCATTGACATGGGCAAGAGCTGCCGCACCACCGTGAACGCTTTGAAAGAGCTGGGCCTGCCCCTGGCCGACCTGCAGGGCATCCTCATCACCCATGAGCATGTGGATCACGTCAGCGGCCTGAAGGTGTTTCTGAAGCACCACCCGGTGCCGGTGTACGGCGGGGCGGATACGCTGGATGCACTGGCGTATGCGGGCATCCTGCCGGAGAGTGTGGACGCCATCGCGCTGGAAGGCCGCGGCGAGGACGTGGGCGGCTTTTATGTGAGCGCGTTCCCAACCAGCCACGATGTGCCCTGCTGCGGCTACCGCATCCGCACGGCGGATGGCCGGGTGATGACCATTGCCACCGACCTGGGGCACCTGACCCCGGTGGTGCATGAAAACCTGGCCGGGGCAGACCTGGTGGCCATTGAGGCCAACTACGACCTGTACAGCCTGCGCAATGGCCCGTACCCCTATTACTTAAAGCGCCGCATCGAGTCCCCCCGGGGCCATCTGAGCAACGACGAGTGCGCCGCAAAAATTCTGGAGCTCCTGCAGGAGGGCTGCACCCGCTTTGCCCTGTGTCACCTCAGCCAGGAGAACAATACCCCGGATCTGGCCCTGGGCACCGTGTACCGCACGCTGGCCATGGCAGGGGTCACCCCCGAAAAGGGGACCATCATCCAGGCACAAAAGCGCAGCCAGATCAGCGACTGGATCGAGTTTTGACAGGAGGGCGACAGCCATGATGAATGTGGATCTGATCTGTGTGGGCAAGCTGAACGCGGCCTACTGCGCCGCCGGCGTGGCCGAGTACCAGAAGCGGCTGAGCGGTATGTGCAAATTCCGCATCGTGGAGCTGCCTGAGGAGACCATCCATGAGAAGAACGCCAGCCAGACGGTCATCGACCGGGCGCTGGAAAAGGAGGGCGCGGCCATTCTGGCGCAGGTGAAAAAGGGCGCGGCGCTGGTGGCTTTGTGCGTGGAGGGCAAGCAGCTCTCCAGCGAGGAGCTGGCCGGGTATCTGGACCGGCAGGCGGTGGGCGGCTGCGGCGACGTGGCCTTTGTCATCGGCTCCTCCCACGGGCTGGCTCCGGCGGTGAAACAGGCGGCGGCACTGCGCTTCTCCATGGGGCGCATCACCCTGCCCCATCAGCTTGCGCGTCTGGTGCTGTGCGAGCAGATCTACCGGGCGTTCTCCATCAACGCGGGCACCAAATACCACAAATAAGCACAGCCGGCCGGGGGGATGCCCTCCGGCCGGCTGTTGTCTTTTCATGGGTGACATTTGACGGTCTGTGTCGGTTTTTGTGGAAATGTTCCCGTGTTTGCGGTATAATGAGTGGAAATCGATCGGCAATGACCCGGAAAGGGGGATCCCAAGATGAAAATGAGGATGAAACGGGGGCTGTGCGCCCTGCTGGCGGTGTTGCTTTGCCTGTCCATGGCGGCCTGCGGCGATGAGCCGGAGGTCTATGGGGTGACGGTCATCAGCCCGGAGCAGACCAGTGTGCCGGGGAAAACGCCCGCCCCCTCGGCGGCGCAGCCTGCGGCAGACGACGGCCTGAACTGGCTGGTGGAGCCGGACGCCTCCATTGAGTGGGTGCAGAGCCTTGCGGACTACCCCCAGAACAGCAGCGATCCCATGACCCACCGGGAGGAGCTGTACCTGTTCTCCCGGGGCGGCAAGGTGGGCGTCATCGACCTGCGGGGCCATGTTGTGGTGCCCGAGAGCGAGAATGTGCACTGGTGTGGTCTGTGCGGTATCGTCAACGCCGATGAGACCAAGATCTTCAATGCTGCCGGGCAGGTGGTGGGCTCGGGCGGGCACGGCGCCTACAGCAGCATCCCCCTGTACGATGAGGTGGGCGGCCAGCTGTACTATGTGGACTATGGCGAGTATGTGCCCTGGGGCGACACCATGCTGGGCGGCGGGCCCTTTATGGCGCAGGTGGTGCGCATCAGTGCGCGGCCCCTTGCCGAGGGCGAGGAGATGAAGGATGACTTCCGCTTCAATGCGGACGGCACCATCTCGGTCCTGGAGGTGGAGGAGACCGGGATGTACATTCTGGTGGACGGCTCCACCGGGCGGCCCCTGAGTGAGGTGCGCTACGAGGAGCACAAGCTGTGCAAGAGCGGCATGTTCCCGGTGAAACGAAACGGCCTGTGGGGCTATGTGGACGAGTACGGCGTGGAGCAGATCGCCTGCAAGTACGAGAACGTGCTGCCCTTTGATTCCGGTACCGCAGCTGTGCGCATGAACGGCGGCTGGCGCTACATCAACCTGGCGGACGTATACCAGACCGACGACATGGACTTTGAGGAAGTGGCCACCGCCTGCGGCGGCAAAGCCTGGGTCAAGACTGCGGCGGGCTGGGGCGTGATGGCTCTGGCCGACTGCGTGAAGAACTGAGAACGACACAGCAAACAACGGCCGCGCGGCCCGTGACCCGCGCCGAAAGGGGGGACAGCGGCTATGAAAGGGCCCCAAAGTCATCATCCCTACGCCATGACCACCATCTTTTTCTGGTCGCTGGCGTATGTGTTCACACGGCTCACCTCACAGGTGTTTTCGCCCTCTGAGCTGGGCTTTCTGCGCTACATCATTGCCTCAGCGGCGCTGGCTGTGGTGGCAGCGGTCACCCGGATGCCCCTGCCCCGGCGGGCGGATCTGGGGTGGTTCGCGGCGGCGGGCTTCACCGGCTTTTTCCTGTATATGATCGCCTTCAACCAGGGCATGCTCACCCTCAGCTCGGCCACCGGCAGCGTCATCATCGCCACGGTGCCCATGCTCACCGCCCTGATGGCCCGCT
>JAFUQL010000138.1 GCA_017472375.1 Oscillospiraceae bacterium
CGGGTGGAGTCCCACAGAATGAGCACCAGCGCCACCAGTGCGAACATCAGGCCGCTGTCCTTGGTGAGGGTCAGAGTAAAGCAGCCCAGAGCCACCCACAGGGCGGCGAAGCCGTCCCGCCGGCGGCGGCCGAACCAGCCGTACAGTGTCCACGCGAACAGCAGCGCCAGGGTGCCGTCTACGCACAGGTCGGTGTAAAACTCGGTGTAAAAGGCCAGCGGAAGCAGGTACAGCGCTGCGAAGCCGGCGGCAGCCATGCCGGCCCGGCGCAGGTTAAAGCGGCTGAGATAGGGGATGAGCAGGCTGACCTGCAGCAGGTTCAGCGCCCGGTACAGATACCCCTCGGTAAAGCCGGGGGTCAGCCGCACGAACATATATTCCAGCAGCGCGGTGGCCGGCGGGTAGGTGGGGAACAGCATCCGGGCGGCCTCGGTGATGCTGAGGGCATCCAGATGCACCATCATTTTCACGGTGGCGGCCCAATGGCTGAATTCGTCGTTGCCGATGGCCAGCCGGCCGCCCTGGGCCCATGCAATGTATACCACCGCCAGCACAAACAGTGCCATGGCCGGGGTGAACCAGGTGCGGATGAAGGCCCGCCGCCTGCGGATACACTGCAGTGCGATGAAGGCTGCGCTTGCTGCGCCGCAGCCGGCCACCACCCAAAGGCCGATGTACAGGAACCCCGCCAGAGCAAACAGATACAGCAGCGCCACGCTGCCGCAGATGGCCGGCGCAAGGCACAGCTCCAGCTTTTCGCTGAACACCAGCGCCAGCGCCCCGGCGATGCACACCAGCACCGCCACCCAAAGCAGATAGATCAAAGGAATGCCCTCCTTTATAAAAAAGCGGACTTGGCCGCAGCATCGTATGGATAAACCTATTATAACGGATTTTGTAAAAGAATGAAACACTCCGTGGGGCATCCGGAGCACGATGACACAAAAAGCCCGCGCCCCGGCAGGAGGAGGGGGCACGGGCAGGAGGCGGGTTCACCGACCGGTCAGCCGGCGCAGACGGCGCGGCCGCCGCGCAGGGCGGACCGCATAGCAAGGGAAGTACAGCGCAAAGGCCAGCATAAAGGCGGTGGACACATCCACAAAGGAGTGCTGCTTCAGAAACAGGGTCGACAGGATGATGGAGACGGACAGCACCGCCGTGCCCGCCTGCAGCAGGCGGTTCGAGCGCAGCCTGCTGCTGCGCCCGATGGCCACCCAACAGCAGAGGGTGTTGTAGACGTGCAGGCTGGGCATCACGTTGGTGGAGGTGTCGATGCGGTACAAAAAGCGTACCATGTCCACGAACAGGTTGTCCCGGGGAATGTACGCCGGGCGCAGGTGCAGCCCGTTGGGCCACAGCGCCGACACGATGAGAAAGACGGTCATGCCGGCGCACAGGTAGGACATCAGCCGGTAATAGCCCGGTACATCGTTGAAAAAGAACCACCACAGGGTCACCGCGATGAAAACGAACCACAAAAAATACGGGACCACAAAGTATTCACAGAAGGGGATCAGCGCATCCAGCGAGGAGTGGATGATGTGCGGAGTACGGCCGGGCATGCGCTCCAGCATAAAAAAGGCGACCAGATAAAAGGGAAAGTAGCCCAGCGCCCAGGCGTGGCGGTGGTTCCGGAAAAAGCGTTTCAAAGCATTCATGGCAAAAACTCCAAAGGGATGATTCACAGCTGACTCAGAAGCTCCGAAGCAAGGCTGTAGGACAGGGTGACCCAGGGCTTGCCCAAAAGCAGGATCAGTGCCACCCGCGCGGGGCGCAGGCGGGCAAGGCCGGCCAGGTAACAGAAGATGTCGTCTGGTGCAAGGGGGAGAAACACGGCGACGAGAAACACCCAGGTGAAATCGTGACGGTGCAGGAACCCCGAGTATTTTTCGTAGGTGGTCTGGCCCATCAGGGCGTGGGCGAGGCGATCGCCGTAGCGATAGGCCAGCCCGTAGGCAAGCAGCGAGCCGGCCACTGCCGCAATATAGTTGTACACAAAGCCCTGTACCGGGCCGAACAGCAGCACGCCGGCCACGCAGCCCACCGCACCGGGCAGCATCGGAACGACCACCTGACACAGCTGGATCAGGATGAGCGCCAGCGGTGCCAGTGCCCCGTTGGTGCGGATGCGGGCGGTCAGCGCCTCGGGTGAGGTGAAGCTGCCGCTGCGCCATACGTCGAACAGCAGCCCGGCCAGCAGGACACACAGGATGAAAAGAATACAGAGTGCGCCCGCACGCAGGATGCGGGCCGAGCGAGGTTGGGTGACCATATGGGTGGCCTCCTTGCTTCAACGTCCTTGGTGCGGCACGGGCCGCAGCCACGGCTCGATACAGCGAGCCGTTTGCCATTATAACGACTGAGGGCAGGGGAATATTTCAAGAAATTGCTGACTTTTGACGAATATAACAAAAATTTCACATTTGCAAGGAAGAAACACACAATCCGATCAAAAATGTTGCGCTTTTGCTGGGGTGAGGGAGCATATGCGGTGATGCGTTTCGAAAAACAGAAAACTTTTATCGAAAAACGATAAAAATATCTTGCAAAACGATAACACCTGTGGTATGGTAAGCTCAGAGAACGAACAAAAGGAGTGGAGCGCGATGTTTTGGAACGACCGAAGGAGCCTGGAACTGAGCCGCTGGTGTGTGCGGGGGTTCTGCCTTGTGCTGGCGGCGGTGGACGTGGGCTGCTATCCGCTGGTGAAGTGGTACATGAGCATGAACCGGCAGACCATGGGCCAGGGCCTGTGGGATGGCCTGCTGATGATGGGCAGCATCTGGCTCATCAGCGTGCCCGCGTGGGCGGCGCTGTACCGCCTGGGGCAGCTCCTGAAGAACATCGCCGCCGGGCAGGTGTTCACCCCGGAGAACGTCCGCGCACTGCGCATCATCAGCTGGTGCTTCGTGACGGCGGGGGCGCTGTGCTTTGTGAGCGCATTCCATTACCTGCCCTGGGGCATCTTCGCGGCGGCCTGCGGGTTCATGGCGCTGCTGATGCGGGTGGTGAAGAACTGCTTTGAGCAGGCGGTGCTCATGAAGGACGAACTGGACTTTACCGTGTGAGAGGAGGGGCGACGTGGCGATCCGAGTGAATCTGGACATGATGATGCTTCGCCGTCACATCTCGGCGGGCGAGCTGGCCGAGCGGGTGGGCATCACCCCGGCCAATCTGTCCATTTTGAAAAACAACAAGGCCAAGGCGGTGCGGTTTTCCACCCTGGACGCGCTGTGCCGTGCGCTGGACTGCCAGCCGGCGGACCTGCTGGAGTGGGTACCGGAGGAGCAGCCGGAGGACTGACCCTGGTCTTATGAGCAAGAGGTAACAACATGGATCTTTATACTCCCCGGGAGGGCGTGAACGCTCCCCCTTCTTTAAGTGCGCCGAAAATGTCCGGACAGTCCCCGGCATCGGATGGACAAAACGCCCCTGCGGAGGGCTTCCGGGTGGCCCGCCCGGAGCCCTGGGCTGCGCTGGTATGGTACCTGCTGGGCTATGTGTATGTGCGCTTTGTGATGTTTGAAAATGTGGACTTCATCCCCGAGGGCTGGGGAATGTTCGCCTTTGCGCTGGCCTTCTGCCCGGCGGTGGAATGCTTCTGCCGCGCCATGGGGCGCACCGCCCCCCGGGAGAGCGGCCTGTGGCTGGTGGTGGCGCTGGGCCTTGGGGCGGCTGCCGGGCTGACCTTGACCGGCAGCGGGCAGTACAACGATGGGCTGACCTTTTTCTGCTGCATTCTGGGCTGCCACGGGGCGGCAGGCTACTGGGCGCTGTGCCGCACCGGAATGCTCTGCGAGGGGCGCACCGGCCCGCTTGTGTGGCTGGACGTGTGCCACGCCTTCCTGACCCTGCCCTTTGGGCAGTTTGTGCTGCGGGAGCGCACCCTCTGGGCGGCGTGGCGGCAGCACCGGGAGAGCCGCGCCCCCCGCAGAGTCCTGGGCAGTGTGCGCCGGTGGCTGGTGCCGCTGGCCGTCACCCTGTGCGTGATGGTGCCGCTGTGGGTGTGGATCATCAAGCTGCTGTGCGGGGCGGATGCGGGGTTTGAAGCCCTGATGAGCGGCCTTGTGCAGACCCTGACCGGGTGGTTCC
>JAFUQL010000139.1 GCA_017472375.1 Oscillospiraceae bacterium
GCACATCTTCCACACCAGCAACAAGGCGGTGTGGGACTATGTGAACGCGCTGGCGGAGTTCAACCGCTACACCAACAGCCCGGTGGCCAACTACAAGGGCGAGCTGTACAACCTGCCCTTCAACATGAACACCTTCAACCGGATGTGGGGCGTCATCACCCCCGCCGAGGCCCAGGCCAAGATCGAGGAGCAGCGGGCCGCCGCCCATGTGGCCGAGCCCCGCAATCTGGAGGAGCAGGCCATCAGCCTGGTTGGCACCGACATCTATGAGAAGCTGGTGAAGTACTACACCCAGAAGCAGTGGGGCCGCCCCTGCGACCAGCTGCCCGCCTTCATCATCAAGCGGCTGCCGGTGCGCTTCACCTACGACAACAACTACTTCAACGACCGCTATCAGGGCATCCCGGTGGGTGGCTACACCGCCCTGGTGGAGAAGCTGCTGGAGGGCGCGGAGGTGCGCCTGGGAGTGGACTACCTGGCCGACAAGGCGGAGCTGGACGCGCTGGCCAAGACTGTGGTCTACACCGGCCCCATCGATGCCTACTTTGGCTACCGTCTGGGTGCGCTGGAGTACCGCAGCGTCCGCTTCGAGACCGAGACCCTGGACATCCCCAACTACCAGGGCAACGCGGTGGTGAACTACACCGACGGCGAGACCCCCTACACCCGCATCATCGAGCACAAGCACTTTGAGTTCGGCACCCAGCCCAAGACGGTGATCAGCCGGGAGTACAGCGCCGAGTGGAAGCCCGGCGACGAGCCCTACTACCCGGTGAACGACGAGAAGAACGGCGCGCTGTACCTGCAGTACAAGGCGCTGGCCGACGCCGAGCCGGGGGTCATCTTCGGCGGCCGCCTGGGCGAGTACAAGTACTATGACATGGACAAGGTCATCGAGAGCGCGCTGGCCATGGCCGCCCGCGTCCTGTGATGGGCTGAACACACCGAAAAAATCAAAAGCCGTGCGGCCCATGGGGCACGCACGGCTTTTTGCTGTTTTGTACGGCGGGCTCAGAAGCCCAGTTCCACATACCGGCGGAAGTGCTGCTTGCCCTCCAGCGCGGCATCGATCTTGGCGATGAGGGCAGCCTTGTCACGGTTGAGGGTGCCCTTCAGGATCAGGTAGTTGGAGGCGTGGTTGGAGCGGAACACGCTGCCCTCGCTGTCGGTGTGCTCCAGCAGCAGGCGGGTCTCGGCGGCCAGCTCCGGGGGCTCCATCAGGGTGATGCGGCCCTCCTTGACCCACTGGGCCAGCGGGGTGCCGGTGTACACCCGCAGGGTCAGCAGGCCGATGTAGTCGGGCTTCATGGCGGACAGGGCTTTGCCGGTGTCGATGGCGTGGACGTCGCTGTGCTCGGTGCCGCCCAGACCGTTGATGGCGGTCACCGACAGGGCGAGCCCCGCATCCCGCACCTTCTGGCCGGCCTCGATGATGGCGGCGGCGGTCTGGCCCTTGTTGTACAGTTTCAGCAGCTCCTCGTTGCCGCTCTCAAGGCCCATGTACACGATGCCCAGCCCGGCCTGCTTCAGCCTGGCCAGCTCGGCGGGGGTCTTGCGCAGGATGCTCTTGGGCGAGCCGTACACCGCCACCCGCTGGCACTCGGGGATGCGGGTGCGGATGAATTCCAGGATCCGCTCCAGATGCTCCATGGGCAGGATCAGGGCGTCGCCGTCCGCCAGGAACACCCGCTCGATGTAGCGGTAGTGGCGGCGGGCCCACTCCAGGTCCTCGAACACCTCATGGATGGGCCGCACCGAGAAGGTCTTGGCCTTGTACATATTGCAGAAGGCGCAGCGGTTGTGGCTGCAGCCGTAGGTCACCTGCACGATGAGGCTGTAAGCCTCGCTGGGCGGGCGGTAGACATCGCCGGAATAGCGCATGGTCGGGTCCTCCTGTATCAAAATGGCGCCCCGGGGCGCGGTGTTTTTGGGTGAAAACGGCCGAAATGGACGAATGAGCGGAAAAACCGCCCGGCCGTGCAGCCATTATAGCACAGCCGCGTGCAAAATACCAGCGCATTGGGGCACGGCGCATGCCATGCGAAAAAGAACGCCTCTGCGGTGGAAAGCCAAAGAGACACAAAAAAAGCAAAATTTTTTTCAAAAAAGGCTTGCATTTTGACCTTGAGCTTGCTATAATAATCAGGCAGTCAGCGATGAGCTGAACGCAAACTGAATATGGGAGTGTTCCCGAGTGGCCAAAGGGGACAGACTGTAAATCTGCTGCTTATAGCTTCGGTGGTTCGAATCCACCCACTCCCACCAAAAGATCCTGAATGCGAATGCGTTCGGGATCTTTGCTTTTTACCGCTTCATTCTTCACTGAGATCGCATTCAGGAGGCCCGCCATGCAGCCCATCGCCCCGCCCCTGCTGGACTGGTTCTACAAAAACCAGCGCAGCCTGCCCTTCCGCACCCAGCCCAGCCCCTACCGGGTGTGGGTCAGTGAGATCATGCTCCAGCAGACCCGGGTGGCCGCGGCGCTGCCCTACTACGAGCGGTTCATGGCCGAGCTGCCCACCGTGGCGGACCTGGCCGCCTGCCCGCCCGACCGGCTGGACAAGCTGTGGGAGGGCCTGGGCTACTACAGCCGGGTGCGCAACCTGCAGAAGGCCGCGAAGCTGGTGTGCGAGCAGTACGGCGGCGAGCTGCCCGCCGACTATGAGGCGCTGAAGTTCCTGCCCGGCGTGGGCGAGTACACCGCCGGGGCCATCGCGTCCATCAGCTTCGGGCAGGCGGTGCCCGCGGTGGACGGCAACGTGCTGCGGGTGTTCAGCCGCCTGTATGCGGACGGCGGCGACGTGACCACCCCCGCCGTGAAGCGGGCCTTCACCGCCCGGGTGATGGAGCACCAGCCGGCAGATGCCCCCGGTGACTACAACCAGGCCCTGATGGAGCTGGGTGCGCTGGTCTGCCTGCCCGGCGGCGAGCCCCTGTGCGGAGCCTGCCCGCTGGCGCATCTGTGTGCCGCCCGCGCCGGGGGCTGCCCCACCGCCTACCCGGTGAAGCCCCCGAAAAAGGCCCGCCGCAAGCTGCCGGTGACGGTGGCCCTGGTGCAGGGGCCCCGGGGCTGGCTGCTGCAGCGCCGGCCGGCCAGCGGCCTGCTGGCGGGGCTGTGGCAGCCCCTTCTGTGGGAGGAGCCGC
>JAFUQL010000017.1 GCA_017472375.1 Oscillospiraceae bacterium
AAACACACCGAGAACGATGTAGACGATGCCGGTGATGGTGTCGGAATTCACGGAATACTCCTCCTGTGGCCATGGGTGAAGAAATGTACGGCCAAAAACAGCCGGACATATTTCGTATAGTATACCATAAAAACGCAGTTTTGAATAGAAAAAACGAAGCTTCGGCGTTCCTGCGCCAAATTTTGAGTACGATATGAAAAAACTGTCCATTTCGCCAAATCTTTGCGCCATCTTCACAGGTTTTTAACGAAAACCCCGCCCGCGTATGGTATACTAAAACCATAGAAAAACCGTGCGCAGCGAGCTTTTTTGCGCGCGGGCATCTGGAGGCGACATAAGTGAATCTGCTGTTTTTCCTGACCCCCAAACAGGACGTGGCATTCATCTACGAGGACCATACCCTGCGGCAGACGCTGGAAAAGATGGACCACCACGGCTACGCATCCATCCCGGTGCTCCGGCGGGACGGCACCTATGTGGGCACCATCACCGAGGGCGACCTGCTGTGGTACATCAAACAGAACACCGACCTCTCGCTGGAGGCCGCCGAGGACGTGCCGGTGGCCGGCATCCCCCGCCGCAAAAACTACCGCGCCGTGACAGTGACCACCGGTATGGAGGGACTGGTGGCTGCGGCCATCGACCAGAACTATGTGCCGGTGGTGGACGACCGCAAGAGCTTCATCGGGCTGATCCGCCGCAAGGACATCGTGCAGTACTTCTACGACAAGAGCCGCGCCGCCGACGGCCGCCGCCCCGAGCGAAAGCTGGAGGCCTTCTGAAGCCGGCTTACATAAAGCGCCGCATCCCCCGCTGCGAGGCAGCGGGGGATGTTTTGCGTTTTGTATAAAAGTACCGTTTATAGGATTTAACGTATGATATACTCAAACCATCGAAAGGGGGAACGGCCCCCAAAAAACAGCGGCCCGGCGGCCTGAGGCCCCGGCGGGAAAGGAGCGGCAGCTATGATGGAGCATATCATCCGGCAGGTAGGCGGACATGTGGAGGTGTACACGGCGGAGGGCGTGTTCCTCTTTTCGGCCGACAACACCCGCGAGGCCATGGAGGAGCTGGCGGGCTGAAAAAATGCCCCTGCGGGGGGCGAACTCCCTGACATTCGGCGGTGCGTGTGGAAGTCCCAAAAAGCGGGAGCCTTCAAATTTTATCGACCATTCGCAGAGCTCTTTCGATGGAATGCGTCAGAGGAAAAAAGATTGCGAAAATCGACCGGGCATGGTAAACTATAACATATGGATGTACGAGGGAGCGGCCGCAGGCCCGGCGCATCGGCCGGGGCGGGCCGTGCAGACGCCCGCGCGCCGCTCACAAACTCAAGGGAGGATAATCGAATGGCACCGAACACCGTGCACCGTCAGGCAGATGCCCTCTACGAGAGCATTCTGGCGCTGACCACGCTTGAGGACTGCAAGCAGTTCTTCCACGACCTGTGCTCCCCCTCGGAGCTGCGCGCCATGGAGCAGCGCTTCGAGGTGGCCTGCCTGCTGCAGGCCGGCACCAGCTACATGGAGATCCTGGAAAAGACCGGCGCGAGCAGCGCCACCGTCAGCCGGGTGAACCGTGCGCTGCAGTACGGTCAGGGCGCTCTGCAGAGCATGGTCCAGCGCAGGGCGGAAGAGGAATGAGCCGCTGACCTTCTGAAACAAAAAGGCCGCACACCGTTGAGGTGTGCGGCCTTTTTTGTTTTGCAGGGGGTCAAAGCAGGGCGTAGAGTACCTCGCCCAGCACAAGGCCGAAGGCGAAGCCGGCGCCCACATCCTTCACGAAGTGGACCCCGCCCAGCACCCGGATGACCATGATGCACAGGGTGACCAGCAGCAGGGCGGTGCCGGCCATGGGCAGGCTGTGAAAGAAGGCGGTGGTGATGACCGAGGCCGCCATCACATGGCGGCTGGGGAAGCTCTCGCCCCGCTTTTCCTTCTTCAGCAGCGGCGGGATGCCGTGGACGGCCACCGGGCGGGGGCGGTCCAGCCGGCTGCGCAGCAGGCTGCCCGCCACGAACACCGCAGCGGGGATCAGCACCGCCCGCAGCAGCGCCCCGAAGCCGTACACCTGGCTCTGCCAGAGCAGCGCCGCCAGCAGCAGCCCGTAGGCCACATACACAAAGGCGGTGGTGAGCCGGTCGGCAGCACGCAGGGCGCGCAGGGCGGCCGGCCGGGCGGTGAACCAGTCGTGCACCCGGCGGTAACGCGCGGCGGTCACGGCTCAGCCCTTGGGGCCCAGGCCCAGCTCGTCCATGTGGGCCTGCATCCCCTCGATGCACAGGGCGATCACGGCGGTCAGCTCCATGCCCAGCAGGTCGCAGCCCTTCTGGATGAGGGGGCGGTCGATCTTGGCGGCGAACTTCTTATCCTTGAACTTCTTCTTCACGCTGGAGGGCTCCAGGTCGCTCAGGCCGCCGGGGCGCATCCGGGCGGTGGCGGCGATCAGGCCGGTGAGCTCGTCCACGGTGAACAGGCTCTTCTCCAGCTCGGTCACCGGCTCCACCTCGGTGCAGTGGGTCCAGCCGTGGGCCAGAATGGCGCGGATGGCCTCCTCGTTCACGCCGGCGGCGCGCAGGGGCTCCTCGGTGTGCTTCAGGTGCTCGTCGGGGTACTGCTCGTAGTCGTAGTCGTGCAGGAAGCCGATGGCCTCCCAGTACTCCTGGTCGGCGCCGAAGTGGCGGGCCATGGCGCCCATGGCGGCGGACACGCCGATGGCGTGCTCGAACAGATGGGGCTCGGTGGTGGTGGTTTGCAGCAGGGTCTTGGCCTGCTCAAGGGTAAGCTGAGACATAGCGGGTCGCTCCTTTTATCTTAAAGTTTGGACAAGGTTGGACGAACGTTGAAAAACAGGGGCTCACAGCCAGCGGATGTCGGTCTGCACCGGGCGGGGCACAAGGCCGCTGCGCCCCAGCACCGGCAGCATCAGGCGCAGCACCATCAGGGTGAGCAGCACCTCCACCGGCAGAAGCAGGGTGTTCTTTACAAGGCCGCTGGTCAGGTAGTACAGGTAGCCCTTGCCGTAGAGCATGGCCTTCCACAGGCTGCCCAGCGCCACATTGACGCCGAAGTTGATGACCAGCCGCAGCAGCACCAGCCGCAGGACGCTCAGCCGCTGCCGGTACAGGAACAGCCCGTACACAAGGCCCGACAGGATGGCGCTGAGCAGAAAGCCGGGGAAGTAAGGCTCGCCGTAGGCGGCCAGCAGAAAGCCCACCACATCGATGATGCCGCCCACCATCATGGCCGTGATGGGCCCATACACATAGGCCCCCACCGACACGGCGATGAAGCTGAAGTAGATCTTCAGGGTGGGGCCCATCAGGTAGATGGGGAACAGCTCCAGCACCACTGCCATGGCGGCGGCGAGGCCGCCCAGTGCCAGCGTGCGCACCTGCCTGAGCTGGGCGTTGGCGCTGTGCCAGTAGGCGGCGGAAAGGGGGCTGAGGGTGTGGGGCGAAGTTTCCTTATGCATAAAAAAGACCTCCTTTTATGCGTCAGGCAACTGCACAAAAGGAAGCAGGAAAACAGGCCGTACCCCGCGCAGGCGCGCACAGGCAGGGCCCCTCTGCACGCCTCCATGCAGCAGCGGGATGCAGGCCGCGCACCGCAAGGGGGGATCCCCTTTTCGTCCGCCCCACAACTCCCCGTTGGGGCGGCACTTCACGCGCACGGCCTTACTCTGCGAACAACATCATTATACCGCGTTCGTGCGCTTTTGCAAGCAGAAGTGCGCCCCGGCCCGACCGCTTGCGCTGCCCGCCGCCGGGTGCTATGATTAGAGCAGACAGGATCCATTCCCCAAAAAGGAGAGTTTTGAACCATGCTGAATGAAAAATATAAGATCCCCCGCGGTATGTACGTCGTGTTTGCGAGCATCTTGCTGGTGTGGGCGTTCCTCATCCCCAAGGCGCTGGAAAAGCGCGCCTGCGACCAATTTGCCCAGCCCCTGTTTGACCACGCCCTGCCCGCCGGGGCGGAGCTGGTGCAGCAGTCCAATGTGGTGGACGACGATGGAGGCTTCACCGCGGCGCTGATCCTGGGGGCGGATGCGGACGAGGAGACGCTGCGGGCGTTCTACGGCGACACGGATTATGCCCCCGGCCGGGACGACTACACCGAGCCCACCCTGACCGTGGCCCCGCTGGACGAGGCCAGCCTGGACGCGCTGGAGCAGGGGGGCAAGCGCAAGGCCGGGGTGGACTACTGGTTCGTGTACATCTACAGCGCGCCGCAGAGCTGACTTTAACCCCGCCGGTGCGATTGTCAGTGCACACAGAAAAAAGGAGTGAACGCCATGCTGGGATGCATCATCGGCGACATCGCCGGTTCCACCTGTGAGTTCGACGAGTTCAAGAGCAAGGAATTCCCGCTGTTCTTTGAGGGCAGCGACTACACCGACGACACCATTATGACCCTCGCCGTGGCCAGCGCCCTCATCAAAGGCCGCGAGGTGCCCCAGCGCCCCCTGCGGGAGCTGATGGTGGAGGAGATGCGGCGGCTGGGCCGCAAGTACCCCTACCCCATGGGCGCCTACGGGGCCCGCTTCAGCGGCTGGCTGCGCCGGGACGACCCCGCGCCCTACTACAGCTGCGGCAACGGCAGCGCCATGCGGGCGGCTCCCTGTGGCTTCATGGCGGTGACCCTGCCCGAGGCCATCGCGCTGGCCCGGGTCAGCGCTGAGGTCACCCACGACCACCCTGAGGGCATCAAGGGCGCCGAGGCCACCGCCGCCTGTGTGTTCCTGGCCCGCAGCGGATACACCCGGGAGGACATCCGGGACTTTGTGCGGGAGAACTACTACCCTCTGGACAAGACGCTGGACGAGATCCGCCCGGGCTACGGCTTCCGGGACACCTGCCAGGAGACGGTGCCCCAGGCCATCCAGGCGTTTCTGGAGTCCGAGAGCTTTGAGGACGCCATCCGCAACGGCATCAGCCTGGGCGGCGATGCGGACACGCTGACCTGCATCACCGGCGGCATCGCGGAGGCCTACTACGTCCGCGGCCGGGGCTGCGACGTCCCGTGGATGGGCCCTGTGCGGTTCGCGAAGCGCACCGACGGCACCCGGGAGGACCCCCGCCTGGCACTGCTGCCCGAGGGCGTTCTGGAGCAGGTGCGCGCCCTGCTGCCCGAGGACCTGACCAACATCGCCGATCGGTTCGCGGAGGCGGCGGCCGGCCGGGAGGGCGCTTACGACCGCATCGGCATGGTGCGCCCCTACATCCTGGACTGAGCGCATAAACCACAAAAAAGCATCCCCGCTGCCGGAACGCCCGGCGGCGGGGATGTTCTTTTTATTTATGGGATCACACCTGATGGGCGGCGATCCAGTCGCCCACCGTTTTGGCGATGGGGGCAAGGCTGCCGTCCTCAAAGGGCACGGCGAAGCCCGCCGCCTGCACCAGCTCGGGGTAGCTGGCGGTGCCGCCCTTGCGCACCAGCGCCAGATAGCGCACCCAGGCGTCCTGGGGGTCGCTCAGGTGGGCGGAGAAGAACTGCAGCGCCACAGTCTGGGCCAGACAGTAGTCGATGTAGTAGAAGGGGCACTCGTAGATGTGCAGCTGCCGCTGCCAGCCCGCGCCCCGCCCGTAGAAGGGCAGGCCGTCGAAGTCGATCCAGGGGCGGTACTTGTGTTCCAGCTCCAGCCAGACGGCGTTGCGCTCGTCCGGGGTCAGGTCGGGCTGGCGGTACATGATGTGCTGGAACTCATCCACAAGGCAGCCATAGGGCAGGAAGGACAGGCTGTCCTCGGCGTGGTACAGCTGATACTTGGCGGTGTCGGGGCCGAAGAACAGGTGGTGCCACGGGTCGGTCAGGAACTCCATGCTCATGCTGTGGATCTCGCAGCTCTCCATGCCGGGGCTGGCCAGTTCGCCGGGCAGACCCTCCTGCTGAGCCACATAGGCCTGGAAGGCGTGGCCGGCCTCATGGGTCAGCACGTCCACGTCCCCGGAGGTGCCGTTGAAGTTGGAGAACACGAAGGGCCCGTAGCCGGGGATGGTGTTGCAGTAGCCGCCCTGCGCCTTGCCGGGGCGGCTCAGCACGTCAAAGGTCTCCCGGGCGAACATATCGTCGATGAAGGCGGCGGTCTCCCGGCTCAGCTCGTGGTACATCTGCTTTGCGCTGGCCAGCAGCTCCTCGGGGGTGCCGTGGGGCTTGGGGTTGCCGTCCTTAAAGTACACGCCCAGATCGCAGAATTTGGCATCCTCCACCCCGACGCGGGCCATCTTGCGGGCCTGCAGCGCGGCAATGGCAGGCACCACGTCCCGCACCACCTGGCGGCGGTAATTCTCCACCTGGGCGGGGCCGTAGTCGATGCGGCCCATGCGCAGATAGGACAGCTCCGAGTAGTCGGCGTAGCCCAGCACCCGGGCCTGCTCATTGCGGTTGTGTACCATCCGGTCGTACAGCTCGTCCAGCTCCTGCCGGTGGGCGTCGAAGAAAGCGCCCTCCGCCTCATAGGCGGCCCGGCGGGTGGCCCGGTCGAGGCTCTGCTTGTAGGGGCCCAGCTGGGCGAGGGTCAGAGTCTTGCCGTCGAACTCCACCTTCACGCTGGCGTACAGCTTGATGTAGGCGCTGACCAGCCGGTTCTCCTCCTGCATCAGCTCCAGCACCCGGTCGTCGGCGCTCTTTACGGCGATGTCCATCTTTTTCAGCAGGATCTCGCCGAATTCATCGGCCAGCGCCTGCCGGTGGGGGCTGGCCAGCAGGGCGCGGTACAGCTCCAGCTGGATGTTGCCCACGGCGGGGGTGTGCTCGTCAAAAAATTCGGTCTCGCCGTCGTAGAAGGGGTCGGTGGTGTCCAGCGTGTGGCGGATGCTGCACAGGCTGGCGGCAAAGCCCCAGGCCCGGTCCTCGGCCTCATGCTGCCGGTACACCTGCACCAGCGCCGGGCCGTCCGCGGCGGCCGCCGCCTCAGCGATGAGCCGGCGGTAGGTCTCCAGCACCGCCGGCACGTCCGGGCGGCGGTATTCCAGTTCGGAGAAGGTCTGTTTCATGGAAGGCTCCTTTGTATCATAGTTTGTATCATAAAATGAACAGAATGTGCAGAGTGCGTTTGAGATCGATGCACAGCGGCCGGACGGCGACGGGTCAAAGCCCGGCGGCCAGCCCGTACAGCAGATAGACTGCGCCGCAGCCGGCCATCACAAGGATGGGGCTGGGCTTGCGGGTGCGCAGCAGCAGGAAGGCGCCGCCTGCCAGCAGGAGGCGGGGCAGGTCGAACCCGCCCTCCGCCGCCGTGGCCGCCGTCTGCAGCAGCCCAAGCCCCGCCGAGGCGATGAGGGCCACCACCGCGTGCCGCAGGATGCCCAGCGTACTGTGCAGCACGGGGCCGTCCTTCCAGCGGCGGTACACCCCCGCCAGGACCGACACCACCAGACAGCCGGGAAGGATGAAGCCCAGGCTGGCGGCAAGGCTGCCGGTCACCCCGGCCAGCCGTACCCCGACGAAGCTGGCCGCATTGATGCCGATGGGTCCGGGGGTCATCTCGGCGATGGTCACAAGGTCGGAGAACTCCGCCGCCGTCAGCCACGGGTGGGCGTGGGTCACCTGCTCCTGAATGAGGGGCATGGCCGCATATCCGCCGCCCAGGCTCAGCAGCCCGATCTGAAAAAAGCTGAGGAACAGTTCCAGCTGGATCATCGGCCGCCCTCCTTGCTTTTATGCAGGCGGGCAAGGCCCCGGCACAGCCCCACGGCCGCTGCCGCAAGGATGAGCACCACGGTGCTGACCCCGCACAGATGCCCGGCTGCGAACACCAGCACCATCAGGGCCAGGCCCAGCGGGTCCCGGCCCCGCAGAACTTTGTCGCCCAGGCCCCAGGCCACGTCCAGAATGACCGCCGCCACGCCCGCCTGCATCCCGGCCAGCAGAAGGCGCACCGGGCGCAGATCCCGGAAGGCCCCGTAGCACAGGCTCAGCAGGCTCAAAAGTACGATGGGCGGCAGCACGGTGCCCAGCACCGCCGTCAGCAGCCCCGGCCACCCGGCCGCGCGGCTGCCCACACGGGCGGCGGCGTTCACCGCGATGGCGCCCGGGCTGGACTGAGCCATCGCGGTCAGGTCCAGCATCTCCTCCTCGGTCATCCAGCCCAGCTCGTCCACAAAGCGGCGCTTCATCAGCCCCACGATGACGAACCCGCCCCCAAAGGTGAAGCTGCTGATGGTCAGCATGCTGGTGAACAGGGTCCAAAGACGTTTTTTGCCGGTCATGGCGGGGCCTCCTTCCGGGTGCAGAGGGTCTGCGGAATAAGGCAAGTATACCCCGTTTGCCCGGCGGGCGCAAGCGCACCCGGGTCCCGCCACCCGCTTTACAGAGGGTGGGCGGCTCTGGTATCCTGTAAGGGAACAAAACCAACAGAAAACGGAGGGATGTACCATGAAACTCATCAGCTGGAACGTGAACGGCCTGCGGGCCTGCCTGACCAAGGGCTTTGCCGACGCCTTTGCGGGGTTCGATGCGGATGTGGTGAGCATCCAGGAGACCAAGTGCCAGCCCGGGCAGGCGGATTTCGCCCCCGAGGGCTATGAGAGCTGGTGGAACAGCGCCGAGAAGAAGGGCTATTCCGGCACCGCCTGCTTTGCCCGCCGCGCGCCGCTGTCGGTCACCTATGGCATCGGCAAGGAGGAGCACAGCCACGAGGGCCGCGCCATCACGCTGGAGTACCCGGAATTCTACCTGGTGAATCTGTATGTGCCCAACGCGCAGGACGGCCTGGCCCGCATCGACTACCGGATGCGCTGGGAGGACGACCTGCGCGCCTATGTGTGCGAGCTGGACAGGACAAAGCCCGTGGTGATCTGCGGAGACCTGAATGTGGCGCACAATGAGATTGACCTCAAAAATCCCAGGACCAACCGGGGCAACGCGGGCTTCTCGGACGAGGAGCGGGGCAAGATGACCGAGCTGCTGGCCGCCGGTTTTGCGGACAGCTTCCGCCGCCTGTACCCGGATGCGACCGGGGCCTACAGCTGGTGGAGCTACCGCTTCAAGGCGCGGCAGAACAACGCGGGATGGCGCATCGACTATTTCATCGTCAGCGAGCGGCTGATGAGCCGGGTGAAGGACAGCTTCATCCTGCCCGGGATCATGGGCAGCGACCACTGTCCGGTGGGACTGGAACTGGATCTGTGAGGGCGATTGTGCGTCCTTTACAATTGAACTCCAAAAAGCAGTGCATTTGCCGTTATCTTGTATCAATTGGCGCGAAAAGCACCGAAACAAATTGACTTTATTACAGCGGTATGCGATAATATCAGCAAATCGGATTTCTTTGGGAGCCCGCTGTGCGGCGGGCCGCAAACAAAGATACAAATCCGGTAGCCCGCCGCAAAAACGACGGGCGGCCGTATCTACGGACCATTTTAGGAGGTAGTGAGAGTTATGGAGACCTATGGTATCGAAAAACTGGGCATCATCGGCCCCAAGGCGGTTTACCGCAACCTGACCCCTGCTCAGCTGACCGAGGCTGCCCTGCGCCGCGGTGAGGGCACCCTGAGCAACACCGGCGCTCTGGTGGTCACCACCGGCAAGTACACCGGCCGTTCCCCTAACGATAAGTTCATCGTGGACACCGAGGGCGTGCACAACGAGATCGCCTGGGGCAAGGTCAACCGCCCCATCAGCCGCGAGAAGTTCAACGCCATCAAGGAGAAGGTCGCTGCTTACCTGCAGGGCCGTGAGGTCTTCATCTTCGACGGCTTCGCCGGCGCCGACAAGACCTACACCCAGAAGTTCCGCGTCATCAACGAGCTGGCCAGCCAGAATATGTTCATCCATCAGCTGCTGATCCGCCCCACCGCGGAGGAGCTGGCTGCCTACGGTGAGCCTGACTACACCATTCTGTGCGCCCCCGGCTTCAAGTGCGATCCCGAGATCGACGGCGTCAACAGCGAGGCCGCCATCATGATCGACTACGAGGCCCACATGATCGTCATCGCCGGTTCTCAGTACGCCGGTGAGATCAAGAAGAGCGTCTTCTCCACCATGAACTATGTCATGACCAAGA
>JAFUQL010000140.1 GCA_017472375.1 Oscillospiraceae bacterium
ACCTGCACGATCTGCGCACGCCACACCGCGCTCACAGCGTCCTCCTGCTCCATGGGGTCGGGCAGGCGGGCGGCGGTGGCCAGCGGGTCGCTGGCCAGCACCGGCCCGGCGGCCAGCAGCGCGGCGCACCGCTCCGGATCGCTGCCGCCCAGCCGCAGGGCCAGCTCAGCCATGTATTGGCGCAGCCAGTCCGGGCCTTCCAGCTCGCCGGCGGCCTCCAGGCAGAACACATGGCAGTCGTACTCGCCCAGGGCGTAGCGCACGGCATCCAGGCCCGGGGTCTCCCGGGCGGGGCCGCTGTACTCCAGCAGGAACAGTGCCCGCCGGTCCAGGTCGGCGGCACGGGCGGCCTTTTCGTACTCCCGCACGAACTCCACCCACCGCTGCAGGGCGGCCGGGGTGCGGATGTCCTCCACCCACACCAGCTCCTGGTGGAGAAGCTGCCCGGGCAGGCTCACCAGGTATTTGGCGCTGCTCTGGCTGGGGAACCAGCCCTGCCGCTCCTTTGCGGAGCAGTAGGCGCCCATCAGGTACTCGCCCGGGTCGGTGCATTCGCCGGCGGGGTGAGGGGTCAGGCTGCGGCCGCCGCCGTACTGGCCCACCTCCAGGCGGAGCCGCTGGGCGAACCGCTGCCGCCAGGGCAGGCGGCCGGCCGTATGCAGCACGAGGCTGTGGTCGGCGCCCAGGCTGCGGCGGATGCGGCGCAGGAGCACCACACTGCTGCCCACCTGCTCCCACCAGATGCCGCTGGCTTCCAGTTCCATAAACGATCCGGTGTTCATCAGCCTTCCTCCTCCAGTTCTTCCATGCGGGCAAAGATGTCGTCGGCCGTGCCCATCAGATCGCGGAACCGCTTGGAGGCAAACACATAGGTGCCCTGCCCCAGCTCGCGCAGGATGTTCAGGTCACACAGCTCCTCCAGCAGGGTGGCCACCTGCTCCATCTTCAGGCCGGCCATGCGCCGGGGCAGGGAGCTCATGCCATCGTTGTAGATCTGCTCGGCCGAGTAACCGCCCTCCTCCTGGTCGGTGTGGTCACGCCCGGCGATGAGCAGCGCGATGGCCTCGTAGTAGCCGCCGCCCTCCTCCTCTTCGTCCAGGCGCAGGGTCATCTCCAGCTTGCTGCGCAGCTCCTTCACAAAGTCGGAGTCGCTCAGCACATGGCGCAGGTGGTCGTCGGTGATGACATAGGGCGGGGTCTCGCCCTCGCTGTAGTCGGCATAATCCTCATCCCGGATGGACTCCACCAGCTTTTTGCCGTAGAGCTGGATCAGGCCGGGGAAGTAGTTGGTGGTGGCCAGGATCTCGCTGGCCAGGTCCTCGTTCTCCAGCGCGAAGCCCAAAAAGCCCAGCGGGCCGGTGAGCAGGCTGAGCGCCTCGTCGCTGTCAAAGGGGGTCACGTTCAGGAAGGGCAGGTGCGGGATGCCCGAGTTTGCGCCCAGGGCCTGGCGGCGCTTGAAGCGCACCACATTGTGCAGGCCCGCCAGCACGAACTTGAACTGACCGGGCAGATCCTGCTGGATGCCCTTGAGCAGGTCGATGGGCTGGTAGCCGCAGGCGGCGCTGTCCACGATGAAGCCGTCTGCCTCATCCAGCAGCACCAGCAGGTAGGCGATGGGCTCCTGATCCTCCTCCAGCGCCATCAGGCGGGTACGGACGGCGTAGGCCAGCGTATCCCAGTCCGTGGTCTCGCTGCCCTTGGGCAGGATGCGCTGCATCACCAGTGCGCGGCTCAGGGCCAGCGCCGCCTCGCCCACGGTGCGGGCCGTCTTGAGGTCCACATATACGGCGCGGCTGCCCTGGTTCCGGTCGGTGTCGCGGCAGGCTTTTTTCAGCAGGGCCGATTTGCCCAGCTGGCGGCCGCCGTAGACCAGGTTCACCCCGTCGGGGCGGACGATCTGGGCCAGTTCGCTCTGCCGGCCGATGAACATCTCATCCGGCAGCAGGTTCACCGAGTCAGGCACATAGGGCTGATGGAAGGCGAAGGGCATCCCCACCGCCATCAGGGTGCGGTTCACAGCCAGCTCGTTGTAGTGGTTGGCCAGGTAGCACAGCAGCACCCGGTCCAGCACAAGGCACAGGGCGTTCACGCCCGAGTCCTTCCGCTTGACAGCGCGGGCCAGCCGGTGGCGCTCGGCGCTGGGCAGGGCGTAGTCCACCAGCACCAGCTTGGGCCCGCGCAGGGCCTCCAGCGCGCGGAACTGGGTCAGCAGGCCCGCGGCGTTGATGGTGCCGTACAGGCAGACCACATGGAAGCCGTCCCGCACCATGCCGCTGCCGAAGGGGGCGATGGGGTGGCGCACATTCCATGCGCCGGCGGGCTTGTCCTCACAGGTGACCCGGAAGGCGTCGCTCTTGTCCACCGGGCTGGCGCAGGGCTCCACCCGCAGGTTGGCCCAGCCCAGCGTTTTGAGCAGTCTGGCAATGCGGTCGGTGCGGTTGCGCCCCAGGCCCATGGGCCAGTTTTCCACCAGCTCTTCCGCGCCGCGTCGGTCCTTGGCGGCATAGCTGGCCCGCACGATGCTGGTGCGCAGGGCGGTGCCGTTGTCGCACACACGGTCGTAGTGGTCGGGATACTCCGCCCAGAATGCCTGCAGGTGCTCCATGTCCTGCTGCTCGATCTTCAGCAGGTTCCAGTCGCCCTTGCGGATGCGGTTCATCAGGTCCTCGGCAGCGGTAAAGTTCTGCTCACGGATGCGCTTGCGGATCACCTCGGCGGTGCCGGGATGGTCGGCGAAATAGCCGGGCGCACCCTCGGTACGCAGCACCTCGAGCTGGCGGTACAGCTCCTTCTCATAGGGGGCGGCCACCATGTGGATCTTGCGCAGGCAGGCATCCACCAGCCGGAAGAAGAAGCCGTAGTTGCCGCTGGTGCAGCAGTCGGCGTACCAGCTCTGCACCGTATCCTCCATGCCCACCAGGAAGCTGTCGTTCATCATGATGCGCCCGCGGCTCTGGGCCTGGGCGTACTCACCGTGGAAGCCCTGCAGCCGGCCTTTGGCCTGTGCGGCACTGTGGCGGCGGTAACGCTCCTCATCCTCGGGCAGGGCGGGCAGCTCGCCGCCGGTGATCTGCAGCCAGCGCTGCAGCAGTTCGCCGGTGGCGTAGTCGTCGCCCTCCAGATCGGGCTTGTAGATGGCCAGCAGATGCTCGGCCGGCTCCATGCCCGGGTCCATCACATGGGCGCGAATGCGGGCCAGAATGTTGAAATCCGGCAGGGCGCAGAGGGTGCTGTCCAGCCGGGGCAGGAACTCGCCGTCAAGCTGCACCCAGTCGGTGCGCAGGAAGTCTGCGTAGAGCAGGCTGCGCTCGTTCTCGTGCCACTCGCCCCGCAGCTTGCGGGCCAGCTCCCGGGCGGTGCGGCCCAGCAGCACAAGGCCGGCCCTGCGCTGAGGGTCCTGTTCCGGGGCGGCGCAGGCGCGCTCCAGCTCCTCCAGCCGCTCGGTCAGGCGGGGCTGCAGGGCACGGCAGGCTCTGCGGCCGGCCTCCAGTGCAGGGGAGGTCTGCTCCGCGAGCTGATACCAGCCCGCGATGGTCTGCAGCAGGTTGCGCAGGATGGTGCGCATATTGTTGCGGCGGGTGCCGGTGAGGCGCTCGCTCATGCTGGCGCCGGGCAGGCCGCGGCCCGCCTCATCCCAGCAGTCGTCCATGAATGCCTCCAGCTTGGCCTGGCTCAGGCAGTCCGGCTCCACCGGCTTGCCGGAGAGGACAAAGCGCCGGGCAAACTCGGTCCGGTCGGCCTCCAGCGCGGCGCGGGCCGCGGCGGTGTTCTCCTGCATCCGGCCCAGGGTCCGGCCCAGGTAGCCGTCCTTGGCAAACACCACGCAGCGGGTGAGGAACACCCGCTTGGAGCCGCCGTCGTCCCGGGGCTGGGTGAGGATGTGGTCCCGGTACAGGGCGGCAGCGCGCTGCAGCAGCGGCTCCATGCCGTCGCCGCTGCTCTCGCCCCGGTAGGCGGCCACATCGTCCAGGCTGGTGTCGTTGTCCCGGCAGAAGCCCTGCATCAGCTCAAAGGCATCCTGCAGGGCAGGCAGCTCGCGGAAGGCATCGATGCTGTCACGCATGCTGCCCAGGCTGTAGTCGTCGCCTGCGGCCCGGGTGGTGAAGGCGCACCGCAGGGCAGCGGCGGCCATGGCCAGCGAGTTGAACACCGCATATTCCGGGTCCAGCTCGCCCAGGGTCAGCAGCAGGCTGTTCACGCTGTAATCCTGCTCCTGCGCGGGGTCGTCGGCGGCCAGCGCAAAGGCGCGGCTCAGCGGCTCCAGTGCAGGGTTCAGCGCGGCGGCCGCCCGCACATAGGCGAGCTGGGCGGCCAGCCGGTCGGGGTGGTCAAAGATCCAGTCCGCAGCCTGCCCCTTGGTCATCCCCAGGGCGCTCCAGCCCTCGTTGTCCCGGTAGGGCAGGGCGGCAGGCGCCTCCGGCTCCTCGCGGCGGGCACGGGGCGGCTCAGCAGGGGCCGGCTCCGGCAGCACGGGCCCTGCGGGCACAGGCTCCGGGGCAGGGGGCACAGGCTCCGGGACAGGGGGCACGGGCTCCGGGTCCGGCTCCGGCT
>JAFUQL010000141.1 GCA_017472375.1 Oscillospiraceae bacterium
AAGTGACTGCAATCTTTACTTTAGGCTCTGCATCCCATCCCTCATCAGTCGCCTAGCGGCGACAGCTTCCCCCGGAGGGGGAAGCCTTTGGGTTGCTGCAACGGTGTTGCCGCGGCATATCTCTGATCAGCAAACCCCAATTTGCCACACCGCCCTCACCGCTCGAAGGCCACCGACCCGACCTGCCACGGGTGATCCATGTACAGCACCTGGCGCCCCGCCGGGCGGTGCTGCCACAGCTTCAGCAGGAGGGTCAGGTCGCCGCCGCCGGCCAGGGTCATGAACACCCCCAGCACCAGCCACCAGCCCGACCCGCTCAGGATGCCCCACACCCCGGGCAGCACCCCCAGCAGCAGGGTGGGGGCCAGTGCCCCGGCGGTGTACTGCAGGCGGCCCATGGGGCGGCTGCAGGTGCAGTAGGGGGTGGCGTATTCCTTCATGAAGCCGAACTCGATGTTCTTCCAGCCGCCGGGCACGAACAGCGCCCAGACAAAGCCATGGGTCAGCTCGTGGAGCACCACGCACACCGCGTAGGCGGCCAGAAGGCCCAGCGTGCCCCACAGCCCAAAGGCGTTGGCCAGCGCCGCGCCCGGCTCCGGCACGGTGAGGACAAAGGCCAGCCCCAGTGCGGCGCACAGGGGGCCCGCCAGCACAACAGCCATCACATTGGCGTAGACCACGCCCACGGTCAGGTCGGTGACCTGCCAGCCCTCGGCCTGCATCTGTGCGCAGAGCCGTTCAAATTCTTCCTTGCGGCGCTGCTCGGCCGCAGAGAGGGTGCGGGCGTTCTCCGCCTGCCGGTCGTCCTTCATCTCAGAAATCCACCTCCTGCAGCTTCAGCAGCGAGAGGATGTAGATCTTCAGGGAGTCCATCAGGAGATCCTCCCGCATTCCCTCGTTGGCACCGTGCAGGGGGCCGGCGAAGGCGGGGCGCTGCTCCAGCTCCAGACTGGGGCCGAAGCTGACCGCCAGCGGGAAGTACCGGGCGTAGGTGGCCGCGCCCAGCACAAAGGGCTTGGCATCCTCGCCGGTGACCTCGGTGTAAGAGTCCAGCAGCGCGCGGATGCAGGGGGCATCCGGCGCGATGTAGAAGGGCTTGTCCGCCTTGGTGACCACCAGCTCCGCCCCGGCCTGCTGTGCCTGCGCCCGCAGGGCGGCGGTGATCTCGTCGCCGGTGATGTCGGTGGTGTAGCGGCAGTCAATGGTCTGGGTCATGCGGCCGTCTGTCATCCGCAGCACGCCGCCGATGACCGTCAGCGGGTCGAACAGGCCGTCTGCCGCCTGGATGCCCACACCGCTGCCGTCGGTGGCGCTGTGCAGCCGGTGCAGCAGCTCCAGCCAGCCCCGCTCGGCGGGGGTGCCCACACCGCTGGCCAGCAGGCAGTCCACCACCAGACCGATGGCGTTCACGGTGCCCGCCGGGCGGGAGGCGTGGCCGCTGATGCCGAAGCCCTTCACCCGGACGAAGTCCCCCTCCTGCTCCAGCGTGACCCCCTCGGGGGCGGTCATCTTCGCAAGGTCGGCGCGCACCAGCGCACTGGCCCGGTCGGCCACCGCGTTGCCGGCCACGCCGCCCTCGAACTCCAGGATGTCCCCATTTTCCAGCAGCGGGCTGACGAAGCGGCCCTCGTACAGGCCCTTCTCACCGTTGCACAGAGGGAACACCGCATCGGGGGTGAAGCAAAATGCCGGCGCAGGGTGATGCCCCAGATACCAGGCCACATCGCTGAAATTGGTCTCCTCGTCGCAGCCCAGCAGGGCGCGCACCGGGTAGCGCAGGCCGCCCGCCTGTTCCTTCAGGAACTTCAGCGCGTACAGGCTGGCCACGGCAGGGCCCTTGTCGTCCACGATGCCGCGGCCCAGCAGCCAGCCCTCCCGTCGGCGCAGGGTGTAGGGGTCGGCATCCCAGCCGCTGCCCTCGGGCACCACGTCCACATGGGAGATCACCGCCAGATACTTGTCCGGCTCGGCGCCGGGGATGTCCGCCCAGCCGATGCGCCCTTCGTCCTGCGCAGCATCCAGGCCCAACTCGGCGGCGATGGCCAGCGCCTCATCCAGCGCAGCGCGCACGCCGGGGCCGTAGGGTGCACCAGGGGCGGCAGGAGCCTCCACGCTGGGCACAGCCACCAGACGGGCCACGTCCCGCAGGATGTCCTCCTTGTGCTGCTCGATGAACGCATCCACTGCGGCATTCCAGTCGCGGTTTTCCATAGCTCCTTCTCCTTTTTCAGCTCGCCCCGGTGGAAATCCGCCGCCGGGGCTGATATACTATATAACAATATGCAACTTGTCTTGATTGGCTCCCACGAGCCGGGGTGATGTACAATGCCGAAACGGAACGACCGCTCTGCCCTGCGGCAGAACCTCATTTTTGCAGGGGTGCTGCTGGCCCTTGCACTGGGCCTGCTGGCCCTGCGGGCCCTCTCCGGCCCGGGCCTGACGGCGCGTGTGGACACCACCGCAGGTCAGATCGACCTGGACCTGACCGCCGACGGAGTCTACGACCTGCCCAGCGGCGGCGCGACCATCCACCTGGAGGTGAAGGACGGCGCCATCCGGTTCATCGACTCCCCCTGCCCCGACCATCTGTGCGAGGGCTTCGGCTGGCTGGAGAAGCCGGACGACTGGGCCGCTTGCATCCCCTGCCAGGCCGCGGTGACCATTCTGGAGACCGATTGACCTCTGTATATCTCTTCTGCGCTCCCCTGCCCGCCGGGCAAGGGGGCGTTTTTGTTTTGCGTTTTGCGGCTGCGCTCACCCAAACAGCGGGGTGGACAGATACCGGTCGCCGGTGTCGGGCAGCAGGGCCACCACCGTCTTTCCGGCGTTCTCAGGGCGTGCGGCCCAAAGGATGGCCGCGTGCAGTGCCGCGCCGCTGGTGATGCCCGCCAGCACACCCTCACAGGCGGCCAGCTCCCGGGCGGCAGCGTAGGCATCCTCCTCGGTCACCGGGCAGATCTCATCCAGCAGCTCCAGGTCCAGCACCTCGGGCACAAAGTTCGCGCCGATGCCCTGCAGCCCGTGGGGGCCGCTGCGGCCCTCGCTGAGCAGCGGGCTGGCAGCCGGCTCCACCGCGATCAGCTGCACGGCAGGATCCTGCTCCTTCAAATAGCGCCCCACACCGGTGATGGTACCGCCGGTGCCTGCGCCGGCCACAAAGGCATCCACACAGCCCTCCGCATCGGCCCAGATCTCCGGGCCGGTGGCGGCGTAGTGGGCCGCCGGGTTGGCCGGGTTCACGAACTGCCCTGCCACGATGCTGCCGGGGGTGGCGGCGTGCAGCCGCTCGGCCTCCTCCACCGCCGCCTGCATCCCGCCTGCGCCGGGGGTCAGCACCAGCTCAGCCCCCAGAGCCGCCAGCAGCTTGCGCCGCTCCAGGCTCATGGTCTCGGGCATGGTCAGCACCAGCTTGTAGCCCCGGGCCGCGGCCACCATGGCCAGCCCAATGCCGGTGTTGCCGCTGGTGGGCTCGATGATCGTCCCGCCGGGGGCCAGGCGGCCCTCCCGCTCGGCGGCCTCCACCATGGCAAGGCCCACCCGGTCCTTGGCGCTGCCGCCCGGGTTCATGCTCTCCAGCTTCACCAGCAGGCGGGCCTGCAGCCCATGCCGCTGTTCGATGTTCTTCACTTCCAGCAGCGGGGTACCGCCCACAAGCTGGGTCACGCTCGTATAGATCGCCATATGCTCTCCTTCCCGGGGCAGGCCCGGCTTGGTCATTCTTTCACGCTCCTATCATACCATCCTGCCCGGCGCTTGGCAAGCTGTGATAAAGCGCAAAAGTGATCACGCTTTACCGCAGTGCTCTGTTTTTTTGCACGCGCCTTTCCAAAACAAAAAGCCCCCCGCAGGGCCGGACCTGCGGGGGGCTTCTTAGGTTTTACAGGCCGCTTGCGCAGTCAGTTCGGGGGTTGCTTACTCCTCGTCGCGGCGCTTGCCGAAGGCAACCACAAACAGCACGACGGAGCAGGACATGCACAGCAGTGCGAACCACAGCAGCGGGTTGGCGCCGTCGCCGGTCGCGGTGCCGG
>JAFUQL010000142.1 GCA_017472375.1 Oscillospiraceae bacterium
ATGGTCACTGCGGTACCGAGTCCCTTTCGGCTCTGCACCCGGATGGTGCCGCCGTGGGCTTCCACCACCTGCCGGATGAAACTCATGCCCAGCCCGGTGGATTTGCTGCGGGAGAAGCCGGGGTCCCAGATGCGGGCCAGCTCGTCGGCAGCCATACCGATGCCATCGTCCCGCACGGTGATGCGGATGCGGTGCTGTTCCGCAAGCCCCTCCACGGTCAGGTCGATGTGCCCCTCGCCGGAGCGCAGTGCCTGGTAGGCATTGTCCAGTGTGTTGGCGATGGCCCGGGCCAGCCGCACCCGATTGCACAGCACCGGGCGGCCCGGGCAGTCGTTGGTGTAGCGGATGATGTCCGGCGGGATGTGGATGGCGGCGTTGGCCAGCGCGGTGTTCAGCAGTTCGCCGGTGGGCACCTCGGACTTGCGCTCCTCATACAGGATCTCCGAGATCATCTCGTTCATGTTGGTGGTGGCATCCGAGATGCGCTCCAGATATTCGGAGATGCGGGGGTCCTGCTCCATCATGGCCGAGAGGCTCACCAGCCCCTGCATGGTGGTCAGGGGGCTTTTCAGGTCGTGCACCAGAAACTGTACCTCACTGAAGCTGCGCAGCCGCAGGGCCTGAAGCTGGGTCTGGTGCAGTTCCTGCTCCACTGCGGCCTGCTTGGCCTCGGCCTTCCGCAGGCGGTAGTCCTTCGCCAGCAGCAGCACCTGCACGAACACGCAGAACAGGAACGAGAAGCAGATGGCCAGAATGAACTGATCCAGCACCGGCTCCACCCGGTAAATGTGGGCGGCCACCTTCACGTCCCGGGAGATCTCGCCCCGGCCGAAGCCGTAGGGGGTGAGGGAAGGGGCCACGTCCAGGCACTGCACCATGAACAGCAATGTGCTGAGCAGGAGCAGCTTGTTGAAAAACTGGGAGGACAGCAGGTGGATGTAGGACAAAAACAGAACGAACATCACCAGCAGCATGGCCGGCCAGCTGAAGTCGTAGTGGATGTGGTAGATCCAGTAGATGACGTTGTACACCAGCAGGATCAGCGATGGCGTGAGCAGGATGTTCAGGGAGAAGGAGCGCCGCCCGCCCACATACAGGGTAAGGGAGTCGCTGATCATAAACGCGCCCAGATAGTGGGGGATCGCCCGCAGGCTGTTCAGGAACACCAGCCGCAGCGCCAGCCACAGCAGAAGGCTCACGTCGCCGCTGAGCAGCACGGACTGCAGGTCGGCGTAGATGCCCAGATTTTCGGTGGTCATCAGCAGCGGGCACAGCACCCCCAGCAGCACCATCAGGCAGCCGCGCACCAGCATGGAGCGGTTGCATTCAAGGCGAAAACGGTTCAAGAAAAGCACGCTCCTTTTTTGGCAGTTTGTTCGGTGGGCACGGAGAGAAAACCGTGCCTTTTCAGGTTCAGCATAGCACGGGCGGGCGGATTTGTAAATGCAGGCTGACTTGCGGGAGAATGACGTTACGTTGTTTTTTTCTCATGAGAAAAATGGGAATAAGCCCAGCGCTGCGCACTCCGCACAGGTGTACAAAAAACGGGCGGCGGGTGAAGACCACTCGCTGCCCGGATGGGAGGTTCAAAAATGCGTTTTGTGTGGATCAGCGCCGGCGCAGGGTGCGCAGATACGCTTTGTGTTCGGGGGTGATGCGCAGGCTCTCGATGGCCTTTTGGATGGCCTTGTTGTGGGTCCAGGGCTCCAGCCGCCGCTGTTCGAGAAAGGGCAGCACGGCCTCGTACTGTTTGGCCAGCGCCGTGGCGAAATACCACGCCTGCATCATGCGGACGTAGTAGTGCTCGCTCTGCACGGCGGCCACCCGGGCGGGCCACTCCGGGGAGAAGCCCTCTTCCAGATAATGACACATCAGCATCTCCATGCCGAAGCGCACCGTGTAGGGGTGTCCGCTCTCCATCCAGCCCAGCAGGCGGTCGGTCAGCCCGGCGGGGCGGCGGGCAAAGGCCCGCGGACGCAGCAGGTCACAGGTGGCCCAGTTGTCCACATAGGGCAGAAACTCCTCCAGCGCGGCCACGGTCTCTTCATAGCCGCTCAGCCCGGACAGCAGGATCCCGTGCAGGTTGTCCTCCTCATAGTAGGCGTGGGGCAGGCTGCGCAGAAAGGCTTCTTCATCGGGGGTGCCGCGCAGCTCCCGGGCCAGCGCCCGCAGCGCCGGGGTGCGCACCCCGATGACCCGCTCCGGTGGGACGGTGGGCATGAGCCCGCACTGAAACGCCCGGTAACCCTCATCCTGCAGGGCAAACGGCCGGGCCTGTACGGCGGTCAGATCAGCACCCCGCTGCAGTGGTCCAGCTCATGCTGGATGATCTGGGCAGTGAAGCCGGTGAAGGTCTTGATGCGGGGCTTGAGTTCCAGGTCCTGCCAGCGCACCTTGATGCTCTTATACCGCTTTGCGGGGCGGGTGCCGGTCAGGGACAGGCAGCCCTCCTCGGCGCTGTATGGGCCGCTGCACTTGAGCAGCTCCGGGTTCAGCATGACCAGATACTCGCCGTCGTTGTCCACGGCGATGATGCGCTTGCGCACCCCGATCATATTGGCGGCCATGCCCACACAGCCGTCGGCGTGGGCCTGCAGAGTCTCCAGCAGGTCGGCGGCCACCGGCAGATCGGCGGCGGTGGCCGGCTCAGAGGGCTGGGCAAGGAACAGGGGGTCTTTCATAATGGGTCGGATCATGGGGCACCTCATCGTTTTATAGGGTGGTTGGCGGAACGGTTTACCGCAGAGGCGGCAGATACAGTCCAGCGCTTTGGGGGGCGTGCACGCACCGGCGCAAAAATTCCGTCGGGCAGGCGGTGTCCTCGTAGGCGGCACAGCGGCCGGGCAGGCGGTTCACCCCGGCGGCAAGCTGCGTCTGGTGGTGTTTGGCGGGGTCGGCCAGCAGGTCGGCGGCCAGCACCGATTCCCACACCCGGTTCAGGTAGGCCACCGGCCGGCGGCCGTGGGTGCGGGTCAGGCGGGGCTGCCCGGCGGCTTCCAGGTAGTTCTCGGTCTCCTCAAGGCTCAGGCCGGCCTCACGCAGGCCAAGGCGGATCTCCTGCACCGCCAGCAGGTGAACGGCCTGCCAGTCGGCGGGGGCCATGCCCATGCGCACCACCGCATAGCGGCTGGGGCTGTGTACCAGTAAAAGGGTGCTCTGCCCCCGCAGTTCGATGCAGTGGGCGTCCCAGCAGCCCGCAAGCGGGGTGGGGGCGCCGTAGGGCACCGGCTGCTTTATCAGCCGCTGCAGCGGCCAGGTCACACCGATCTGCATCAGGGCTCCTCCAGCAGGCGAATGGCCCGGGCGTACTTGTCCAGCCGGGCCCGGGTCCACTCGTCCACATGGTCCAGGCGGGTGGTATCGCTGTTGTGGCGCAGGTCGGCCAGCTTCACCGCCCGGGCGATGGGGTCGTGCTTCAGTGCCGCCACATATTCCATGTAGGGCACAGCGTCGTTGTGGGTCAGCAGGGCCAGCGCCTGCAGCACCGGGGCAGGGAAGCCCATCCCGGCCAGATCCTCCAGGGTGGTGTCAGTGTCCTCCGCCACATCGTGCAGCAGGGCGGCGATGGTGGTGTCCTCGTCGGTCATCTGTTCGGCCAGATGAAAGGGGTGGAACACATAGGGCAGGCCGGTCTTGTCGGTCTGGTCCTTGTGGGCTTCAAAGCACAGCTTCAGTGCGCGGCGGGTCAGCGGGGTATAGATCATGGTGAGCCTCCTTTGGCAGGGTGCGCTCAGCCGTGGCTGAACAGCACCGGATACACCGTCAGATCGTGTTCGGTGAGGAGATCCCGGATGGTCTCCTCGGCCACCCGGAGGGCCTTCTTTGCAGCAGGCCCGGAGGGTGAGTGTTCTGTACCGATTATACCACGGTGCAGGGTGCGTGCGCATGGGCTGAAATACCTTTGTGAAACTGTACAAAGGCAGCGAAGGTTTTTTGTCAGCTTCGGCAAAGGATGGAAACGATGCCATGGACGATGCGGTGAAAACCAGCAGGAGACCCGGCAAAAAATGCAAAAAACAGGACACGGAGGGATTGAAAAAACGGGGCTTCGGGTATATGATAAGCATAGATGCGGAAACGTTTCCACGGGCGCCTGCCCACAGGAAAACGCCTGCACCGGTACCGTGACCCTCAAACGAAAGGACATCGACCCTATGACCATCAAGGACATTGCCAGACTTTCCGGATATGCGGTGGGCACCGTTTCCCGCGTACTGAACGGCAGCCCCAACGTGTCTGACGAAGCCCGTGCCAAGGTAATGGCAGTGGTGGAGGAACATCATTTTGTTCTGAACAACAACGCAAAGCATCTGAAGCAGCAGGCGGGCAGCGGCATTGCCATCATCGTCAAGGGCACCCAGAACCTGCTGTTCGCGCCCCTTGTGGAGCAGATGCAGGGGCTGATCCGCAAAAGGGACCTGGCCAGCCTGATCTACTACATCGACGAGGACGAGAACGAGCTGGACCAGGCGCTGCAGGTCTGCCGGGAGCGGCACCCCCAGGGCATCCTGTTCCTGGGCGGCGATCTGGATGACTTCCGCGCCCGGTTTGGCGGCATCAAGGTGCCCTGTGTGCTGGTGACCACCTCGGCGGCCTCGCTGGGGTTCGACAATCTCTCCAGTGTCAGCACCGACGATGCGGCCGCCGCTGAGTTTGCGGTGGACCGGCTCATCAGCATGGGCCACAGCCGCATCGGCGTGCTGGGCGGCCGCACCGATTCCCACACCGCAGCCGCCCGCTACGGCGGCTGCCGGGCATCCTTTAAAAAGCACGGGGTGGAATTCGACCCGGCAGTGCAGTATGTGCCCGCCCGCTTCGGCATGGCCGGCGGGTACCGGGCCATGGGGGCCCTGCTGGACCAGATGCCCGGGCTGACGGCGGTATTCGCCATGTCGGATGTGATGGCGGTGGGCGCCATTCGGGCCATCCACGACCGGGGCCTGCGGGTGCCCGAGGACGTGTCGGTGATGGGCTTTGACGGCATCGAGATGGGGCGTTACCTGACCCCCCAGCTCACCACCATCCGCCAGCACCGCGAGAGCATCGCGGACCGAAGCGTGGAGATCCTTCTGCGCTGCATTGAAGAGAAAGCGCCGGCAGTGCATGAGATGACCCCCTTTGGGCTCATCACCGGCGAGAGCGTGCGCGCCCTGTAAGGCGGCACATTGACCCAGGGAGGGTGTACAATATGAGAAGCAGCGGCGTACTGATGCATCTGTCCTCGCTGGCCAGCCCCTACGGCATTGGGACCATGGGCAAGGCCGCCCGCGACTTTGTGGATTTTCTGCAGCAGGCGGGCCAGACCTACTGGCAGCTCCTGCCGATCTGCCCCACCGGGTACGGGGACTCGCCTTATCAGTCCTTTTCCACCTTTGCGGGCAACCCCTACTTGATCGACCTGGATCTGCTGGCCGAGGACGGCCTGCTGGAGCGGTCGGAATACGAGAACATCGACTGGGAGGCGCAGCCCGACACGGTGAATTACAGTGCCCTGTACCGTCTGCGCTACCCGGTGCTGCGGCTGGCGGCCGAGCGGGTGCTGGACCGCCCTCAGGACGACTATCTGCGCTTCTGCCGGGAGAACACCGACTGGCTGGCCGATTACGCCATGTTCATGACCCTGAAGGAGGTCTACGGCGGTGCGGCCTGGCAGCAGTGGCCCGAGCCCCTGCGCTACCGTGACCCCCTCGCGCTGCAGGAGGCCCGCCTGCGGTACTGTGACAAGGTGGCCTTCTGGCAGGTGACCCAGTACCTGTTCTACCGCCAGTGGAACGACCTGCGGGTGTACGCCGACTCCAGGGGCATCCGCTTCATCGGCGACCTGCCCATCTACGTTTCGCTGGACAGTGCCGACGTGTGGTCCCATCCGGAGCTGTTCCAGCTGGACCGGAAGGGCTTCCCCACCGAGGTGGCCGGCTGCCCGCCCGACGGCTTCTCCGCCGACGGACAGCTCTGGGGCAATCCGCTGTTCAACTGGGAGCGCATGGCCGGGGACGGCTATGCCTGGTGGGTCAAGCGCATCGCCTTCTGGTGCGAAAAGTACAGCCGTCTGCGCATCGACCACTTCCGCGGCTTTGACAGCTACTTTGCCATCCCCTTCGGGGATGAGAACGCCCGGCGGGGCGTGTGGCGCAAGGGCCCGGGCATGGAGCTGTTCCGTGCGGTGGAGCGCGCGGTGGGCCGCCGGGACATCATCGCCGAGGACCTGGGCTATCTGACCGACTCGGTGCGGCAGCTTCTGGCGGAGAGCGGCTTCCCCGGCATGAAGGTATTGGAATTCGGCTTTGACCGGCGGGAGCCGGACCACGAGGTCTATCTGCCCCACAACTACCCCCGCGGCTGCGTGGCCTATGTGGGCACCCACGACAACGACACCGTGCAGGGCTGGATGGCGAGCGCCGACCCGGTGGACGTGGCCCATGCCCGCGAGTACCTGGGCCTGAGCAGCGAGGAGGGCTACCACTGGGGCATGATGCGTGCCCTGTGGGCCAGCGTGGCCGACCTTGCGGTGGTGCAGGCGCAGGATCTGCTTGGTTTGGGCAGTGAGAGCCGCATGAACACCCCCGGCTCCATGGGCGGCAACTGGTGCTGGCGGGCCCTGCCCGGCAGTTTCAACGCCCAGCTTGCATGGCGGATGCGCCGCCAGATGGAGCTGTACGGCCGGCTGCCTCAGAACGGCTGACCCATACGATGACACACGAACTCCCCCGGGGCAGTGCGCCCGGGGGAGTTTTTGCACCGGCCCCGGCCGCAAAATAAAAAGCAGCCGCCCCTGCCCGGGGGAACACATCGGGCGGGGGCGGCGTTTGTCTGCCATGGGCGGAGAGGACCCCCCGGCCGGAGAAGAGCGGGGGCCGCCTCAGGCAGGGAGCGGATCACTCTGCAAACAGCGGGGTGGAGAGGTAGCGGTCGCCGGTGTCCGGCAGAAGGGCCACGATGGTCTTGCCGGCGTTTTCGGGGCGGCGGGCGAGCTGGATGGCAGCCCACACCGCCGCGCCGGAGGAGATGCCCACCAGCACGCCCTCGGTGCGGCCGATGAGCCGCCCGGTGGCAAAGGCGTCCTCATTTTCCACGGTCAGGATCTCGTCGTAGACGGCGGTGTCCAGCACATCGGGCACAAACCCTGCGCCGATGCCCTGGATCTTGTGGGCACCGGGGGTACCCTTGCTCAGCACGGGAGAGCCGGCAGGCTCCACAGCGACCACCTTCACATCTGCGTTGCGGCTCTTGAGATACTCGCCGACGCCGGTGACGGTACCGCCGGTGCCGACGCCTGCCACGAAGATATCCACTTCACCGTCGGTATCCTCCCAGATTTCAGGGCCGGTGGTGGTTCTGTGGACAGTGGGATTGGCGGGGTTCACGAACTGGCCGGGGATGAAGCTGCCCGGGATTTCCGCCGCCAGTTCTTCCGCCTTGGCGATGGCGCCCTTCATACCCTTGGCACCCTCGGTCAGAACCAGTTCCGCGCCGTAGGCCTTCATCAGGAGACGGCGTTCCATGCTCATGGTCTCGGGCATGACAATGATCGCTCTGTAGCCGCGGGCCG
>JAFUQL010000143.1 GCA_017472375.1 Oscillospiraceae bacterium
AGCGATCTGCACAGAGAAGTCGGTCTGGCTGTCGGTGGTGAAGGTGGTGGTGGAAACGATCTCCAGGCCCAGCTCCTCAGCCTTGGCAGCGAAGGTGTTGTAGATGCCGGTGGAGTACACGTCGTCGTTCTTGTAGATCACGGCGATCTTGGAGCCCAGCTCCTTGTCAGCGATGTACTGAGCAGAGGCGGAACCCTGGTTGGGATCCATGAAGCACATCTGGAAGGAGTTGTCCTTGCGGGGAATATCCACAGTGCCGGTCAGGGGGTTGGCAACACCGCCCAGAACGTCGGTGGAAGAAGCGGAGGGGGTCAGGGAGAAGATGTGGTCGGCGTTGCTCTCAGCAGAGGTGGCCACACCGGGGGCGGAAGTGACGGAGCCCAGGAAGATCTGAACGCCCCAGTCCTTCAGGGTGTTGTAGGCGTTGACGGCCTTCTCAGCATCGTGAGCGTCGTCCTCGTACTTCAGCTCGAACTGAACACCGCCCAGAGCATTGACTTCCTCAACAGCGATCTCAGCGCCGCGCTTAACAGCGGTACCGTAGATGGCAGCGCCGCCGGTCAGGGGGCCGGTGCCGCCGATCTTAATGGCGCCCTCAGCAGCGGGGGCGGCCTCAGAGCCAGCCTCAGAGGCGGGAGCGCTGGAAGCAGCGCCGCCGCAGGCGACCAGGCTCAGGGCCATAACCAGAGCCAGCACCAGGCAAACAAACTTTTTCATGGTGAATTTCCTCCTTAAAAATATGTACACATCCACGGTCTCCCTCTATGGACCGTGTGTATCAAAGGGATGTGATGTAATTTATTATAGTAAATTCGCGAAGTCGCTTCAATGGGCTATTTTGACAAGTTTCCTCTGCTTTTAGGCCGTATTTATCTTCTACTTATACAAAAATTATTCACAAATTCCGCATTGGCGGCCATTTGTCCGATTTTGTCCATTATAAAAAAACACCGGCTACACCATTTTTCCCATTTTTGGGCGCTCGGCGCACGGTTTCCGGGCGTTTTCGTTTAATCTTTCATTTCAAACCGTCCTTCTGCTGCGGATACCCGCTTCCTTCCCTGCTGCCCGCCCACAAAAAGCAAACGGCAAAGATCACATACATCTTCGCCGTTCTCTTTTATACTTATTAAATAGTGCCGCCGGGCGCAGCGCCTCACTCCTCGCCCTTCGCGCCGTCCATCCGCTCGATGATGGTGCGGTAGCCGCCCTCACCATACTGGATGCACCGGTTGATGCGGCTGATGGTGGCGGTGCTGATCTCCACCTGTTTCACGATCTGGTCATAGGTACTGCCCTGCAGAAGCAGACGGGCCGCCTGCAGGCGCTGGCTCATGTCGCTCAGCTCCTTCATGGTACACAGATCTTCAAAAAACGTATAGCATTCCTCCACCGACTGCAAAGACAGGATCGCCTGAAACAAAACATCGGTGGCCTCATTCTTGCGGGGTTTCTGAGCCATGGCACAGCACCTCTCCTTCCGGCTCGCGGCCGTTGATTCTTGGCAAAAAGCAGACTGCTGCCTTTTACAGCAGCAAACCGCTAACGCACTAATACGGCATTATTATAGCAGATTCCAACGGATTTGTCTTTAACTTTTTTGGGCAATCGCCAACATTTTGTGAAACTTCTTCGCACAGGCAAAAAAAGAAGAGCCCTGCGGCATTGGCCGCAGGGCTCTTCAGTTCCCTGTTTAGATGCAGGTGCAAGTTCCTCGCAAAAGGAGCTTACTTCGCCATGGAGGCGACCTCAGCAGCGAAGTCGTCCTGACGCTTCTCCAGGCCCTCGCCCTTCTCGAAGCGCACGAACTTGACGATGGCGATCTCGCCGCCCAGCTCCTTGGCCACATGGGCAGTGTACTGAGCCACAGACTGCTTGTCGTCCTTAACGAAGGGCTGATCGACCAGGCAGAACTCCTTGTAGTACTTGTTGACCTTGCCGATGATCATCTTCTCCTTGACGGCCTCAGGCTTGTTGGCAGTCTTGGGATCGTTGGCCATCTGAGCCAGCAGGATCTCCTTCTCCTTAGCCAGCACGTCGGCGGGGACCTCCTCGGGACGCACATAGGTGGGGTTGGCAGCGGCGATCTGCATAGCGATGTCCTTGCCGTAGGCAGCGAACTCGGGCTTCGCAGCCACCTCAGCGGTGGTGTCGAAGTTGACCAGAACGGCATGGGTGCCGCCGGCATGGATGTAGGCGGCGCAGGTGCCCTCGTAGCGGACAAAGCGGCGGATCTGGATGTTCTCCTTGATGACCAGGACCAGACCCTTCAGGCCGTCATCCACAGTGCCCTCGCCCATCTTGCAGGCCAGCAGGGCCTCCACGTCGGCGGGGTTCTGCTCCATGATGATCTCGGCGACCTCCTTGACGAAGGAGACGAACTTGTCGTTCTTGGCGACGAAGTCGGTCTCGGCGTTGACCTCCAGGGCCACGCCCACGGTGCCGTTGGAAGCAGCGTAGACCATGCCCTCGGCGGCGACGCGGCCGGCCTTCTTGGCGGCGGTGGCCAGGCCCTTCTCACGCAGCAGCTCGACAGCCTTGGCGAAATCGCCGTTGGCGTCGGTCAGAGCCTTCTTGCACTCCATCATGCCGCAGTCGGTCTGCTTGCGCAGCTCCATAACGTCCTTTGCACTAATAGTAGCCATTTTTAATTTCCCCTTTCAGTTTGGTGGAACGCAGCTTTACAGCGTTGCTCAGGCCTCGGCAGCCTCAGCGGCCTCCTCGGTCTGCTCGCCCTGCTTGCCCTCCAGCACGGCGTTGGCCATGGTGCCGGCGATCAGCTTGACAGCGCGGATGGCGTCGTCGTTGCCGGGGATGACGTAGTCGATCTCGTCGGGGTTGCAGTTGGTATCGACGATGGCAACGATGGGGATGTTCAGCTTGCGGGCCTCAGAAACGGCGATGCGCTCCTTGTGAGGATCAACGATGAACATGGCCTTGGGCAGACCCTTCATGTTCTTCACGCCGCCCAGGAACTTCTCCAGCTTCTCGATCTCCAGCTCCAGCTTGACAACTTCCTTCTTGGGAAGCAGATCGAAGGTGCCGTCCTCGCTCATCTTGCGCAGCTGCTCCAGACGGTCGATGCGCTTACGGATGGTGCGGAAGTTGGTCAGCATGCCGCCCAGCCAGCGAGCGTTGACATAGTGCATGCCGCAGCGGTTGGCCTCGTCACGGATGGACTCCTGAGCCTGCTTCTTGGTGCCGACGAACAGGATGTCGCCGCCCTCAGCAGCCACGTCGCGCACGAAGTTGTAAGCGTCGTCCAGCTTCTTCACGGTCTTCTGCAGATCGATGATGTAGATGCCGTTGCGCTCGGTGAAGATGTAGCGGGCCATCTTGGGGTTCCAGCGGCGGGTCTGATGACCGAAGTGCACGCCGGCCTCGAGAAGCTGCTTCATAGAAACTACTGCCATGATAATTTTCCTCCAAAATAAATTGTTTTTCCTCCGCATTACCTGCATGCACCCCCACCCGAAGGCACAGGGGCACAAAGCAATGCGTGCGTATTGCTGAAATAGTATAGCACAACACGGGGCGGATTACAAGCAAAATCTTCAAAAAATCAAAAGATTTTTGCGGCTCAGCCCCCCTGCGCCAGGCTGCGCTTCACCGGCGGAACAGCCGCCCCAGCGGCCCTGTACCGGCTGGCTCTGCGGGCGGTTCACTGCTCACCAAAAGCACGTCCTCCCCCAGCTGGACCACCTCCTGCCAGGGGATGATCACATCGGCGTCCCGCCCCAGCAGGCCGAACAGCCTTGGCCGTCCCCGCATCACCAGTCCTTCCACGCGGGCGCTCTCCGGGTCAAATTCCACATCGTCCACCCGGCCCAGGTTCGCCCCTGTGCGGGCCTGGATCACATCCTTGCGGTGAAGCTGTGCAATGTTCATAGGTCCTCCCCCTTTTGCACGGCGATGGGCCGCGCCAGTTGTGATGTTTTTCTTACAAAGTATGCGGGGGCTTTGTAAGTTAGACGGGAATCGTGTATAATAAGGTTGTCTTTGTATGCTTTTCCGCATCTGCCGCCTGCCGGGCGGCGCGTTTGGGGCCTGGCCCCGTCTGCTCACACATAAATCATAGGAGAACATCCATGTATCGCAACATCGTATTTGATCTGGGCGGTGTGGTCGTCGACTTCGCTCCCCACGACTTTCTGCTGGAAAACTTCTGCTCCCCCGCCATCGAGAAAAAGGTCTACGACATCACCTTCGGCAGCCGGGAATGGCAGCAGCTGGATGCCGGCCTCATCACCCGCGCCCAGGGCAATGCCATCATGCTGGACAAGGGTGAGAAACAGGGCTGCGCGTTTGAAGTGCAGGCCGTGCTGGACACCTGGATCCGCAGCCTGCACGGCCGCCACCGCACCATCGACCTGATGCGCCGGCTGAAAAAGATGGGCTACCGTCTGTACTATCTCTCCAACATCCCCGAGGATGCACTGGCCTATCTGAAGCAGAAGGAGTTCTGGAACCTGTTCGAGGGCGGCATCGCCTCCTGCGAGGTGCGCATCAACAAGCCCGACTCCCGCATCTACCAGCTGCTTCTGCAGGAGTATGATCTGAACCCCTCCGAGGTCATCTTTGTGGACGACAACGGCGCCAATGTGCAGGCAGCCTTCGCCCACGGCATCACCAGCGTCCACTACAAGGGCGCCACCAGCCTGTATAAGGCACTGAACGCCTGCGGTATCCCCGTGCGCGAGCGCCTGCTCTGGTGATCCGGCCCTGACAACCAATGAAAAAGAACGGCGGCGCCGCTCCCCCTCGGGAGCAGCGCCGCCGTTTTCAGTTTCTATCGTGCTTCGGCAAAAGGCTTACTCGACGATCTCGCCCTCGTTGGCACCGCCGCAGGCGTTGGCCTCCTCGGTGTCGATGTGCATGGCCAGAGCGTACTTGGGGCTGACGCGGCAGACCACGTCGTCGAAGATCAGCTTACGGCCACCCTTGCCGCAAGCGACCTTGACCACCTGCTTGTCCACGACGCCGAACTTCTCGGCGGACTCGGGATCGAAGTGGATGTGGCGCTTGGCAACGATGACGCCCTCGGTCAGCTCGACCTCGCCGCAGGGACCGACCAGCTTGCAGGCGCCGGAACCGGCCACGTCGCCGGACTCACGCACGGGGGCAGCAATGCCCAGGGCGCGGGCGTCGCCGGCGCTCAGCTCGACCTGGTTCTCGGGGCGGCAGGGGCCCAGGATGGAGACGTTGGCCATCTCCTTCTTGGGGCCAACGATGGTCACGCGCTCGTTGGTGGCGAACTGGCCGGGCTGGCTCAGCTCCTTCTTAACGGTCATCTGGAAACCCTTGCCGAACAGGATCTCCAGGGTCTCCTGGGTCACATGGATGTGGCGGGCGGAAGTCTCAACCAGAAATTTCATCGGAATCATTCCTCCATTTTTTAGGGAGGGCGGGGCACACAACCGTCCTCACAGTTTCTTGATATGCTTTTATTCTACCAACATTCCGCAGAAACTTCAAGACAAAAGTATGGGTTTATGGTATACTGATCACAGGTCAACTTTGTTATTTTGGCAACGAGCCTTCGTTCTTTTCCCCGCGGGCCGCTGGGAGGGCCCTGCGCCGGGAAACAACGGGAAAGCGAGGCACATACAAATGGATTTTGAACAGCTTCAGGCGCAGTGCATGAACTGCACCCGCTGCGGCCTGCACGAAGGACGCACCAACGTGGTGTTCGGCATGGGCAACCCCGGTGCGCCGGTCATGTTCGTGGGCGAGGGCCCCGGTCAGCATGAGGACGAACAGGGCCTGCCCTTTGTGGGGCGCAGCGGCAAACTGCTGGACCTGTATCTGGACGTGGTGGATCTGGACCGGGAAAAGGTGTACATCGCCAACATCGTCAAGTGCCGCCCGCCTGAAAACCGCGACCCACTGCCCGAGGAGTCGGACACCTGCCTGTACTGGCTGCGCCAGCAGTACAAGCTGATCCAGCCGAAGATCCTGGTCTGCCTGGGGCGTGTGGCCGCCCAGCGGCTCATCGACCCCAAGTTTTCGGTCACCCGCCAGCACGGTGAATTCATTCTGAAGGGCGGCACCTGGTTCATGGGCACCTTCCACCCGGCGGCCCTCCTGCGCAATGGCGGGCAGAAGCCCACCGCGCTGGCCGATTTTCTCGCCCTGCGCACCAAGATCGAGGAGGTCTGCCCTGAGCTCTACCGCGGGCGGTGAGGCGCGCCGTGCCATATCTGCACCATATCTAAAAAAGCAAGCATCCCCGCCGGGGCTCCTTTATGGACACCCGGCGGGGATGCTTTTTCTGCTATTCGCGTTAAGCACAAAAAGAGCGGGGTTCCGAAGAAGCTCTCATGTCCGAAGACCCAAGCGCACGTCCGAAACGCGCTTCTTCGCCCCGCAGTTCCAGCATATCCGAATTATCTGCGGATGTCAACGCCGAGGGCCAAGCCCATCACTTCACCGGGTGCGCCGCCAGATAGGCAGACATCAGATCGGCGGCCAGCGCCACCGTCTCCACGCAGGGGCGCTTTTTGTAGTAGGCCTCCGTGCGGGGCGAGGCCACCGGGCTACCCTCGGGCTTGTCCAGCCCCAGCAGGTCGCGGCAGATCAGACTGCCCATTTCCGCCTTGAACTGCGCCGCCAGCTCCTGAATGATGGTGTAGGTGCCGGTCTTGCCGGCGGGGTCGTCGGTGCCGTACAGGGCGCCCACCACCAGCACGGCGCCGTTGAAGGCACCGCACACCTCGCGCATACGGCCGATGCCGCCGCCAAAGCCGCTGGCCAGCTTCAGCATGGTGGCCTCGGGCAGACCCACCTCCTCGCTGAAGGCAGCAAACACTGCCTGTGCGCAGTTGTATCCCTGTTTGAACAGCTCCACCGCTCTCTCACTGTGTTTCATGGTACTTCCTCCCTCTTTGTCTGCGCGGCGCGCATCGCCCGCTCACTTTACCTCATTATAGCACGGGTGGGCGTATCCTGTCATCTTTTGCGTCATCCCGTGGACAAACTCTAAACATTTTGTGAACCCCCTTGCACTTTCTTCCAAAACGCGCTATAGTAAATTAGCACTCACAAAGCACGAGTGCTAAATCAAGTTTTAATCAATATTTTCATACACATCACTAGAGAAACGAGGTTTTACCATGGCTGTCAAGCAATTCAAGGCCGAGAGCAAAAAGCTGCTGGACCTGATGATCAATTCCATCTACACCAACCGGGAGATCTTCCTGCGCGAGCTGGTGAGCAACGCCAGCGACGCCATCGACAAGCTGTACTTCCGCAGCCTGACCGACCAGACCGTCGGCCTGAACAAGGAGGACTTCTGCATCCGCCTGGAGCTGGACAAGGATGACCGCATCATTACTCTGTCCGACAACTGCATCGGCATGACCAGGGAGGAACTGGAGGAGAATCTGGGCACCATCGCCCACAGCGGCAGCCTGTGCTTCTAGAGTGAGAACGCCGCCGCCGAGGGCATCGACATCATCGGCCAGTTCGGCGTGGGCTTCTACTCCGCCTTCATGGTGGCCAGCCGGGTCACCGTGGTCAGCCGCGCCTTTGGCAGCGACGAGGCCTGGCAGTGGGAGAGCACCGGCGCCGACGGCTACACCATCACCGAGGCCGAGCGGGACACCGTGGGCACCACCATCACCATGGTGGTGAAGCCCAGCACCGAGACTGACGACTACGACCAGTTCCTGGACGAGTACAACCTGATCGCCATCGTGAAGAAGTACTCCGACTATGTGCGCTACCCCATCAAGATGCTGCGGGAGAAGAGCCGCCTGCTGCCCCGCCCCGAGGATGCCGGCGACGACTACCAGCCCCAGTACGAGAGCTACGAGGAGGACGAGACCCTGAACAGCATGGTGCCCCTGTGGAAGCGCACCAAGAGCGAGGTCACCGCCGAGGAGTACAACGAGTTCTACAAGAAGAAGTTCTTCGACTACACCGAGCCCGCCCGGGTCATCGTGAGCCGCACCGAGGGCACCGCCACCTACAACGCCCTGCTGTTCGTGCCCGGCCGCGCCCCCTACGACTACTATACCCGCGAGTACGAGAAGGGTCTGCAGCTGTACGCCTCCGGCGTGCTGATCATGGAGAAGTGCGCCGACCTGTTGCCCGACCACTTCAGCTTCATCAAGGGCATCGTGGACAGTCAGGATCTGAGCCTGAACATCAGCCGCGAGATGCTGCAGCAGGATCATCAGCTCAAGCTGATCCGCAATGCGCTGGAGAAGAAGATCAAGAACGAGCTGAACGCCATGAAGAACAATGAGCGCGAGAAGTATGAGGAGTTCTTCAAGAACTTCGGCCGTCAGCTCAAGTTCGGCTGCTACGCCGAGTACGGCGCCCATGCCGAGCTGCTGAAGGATCTGCTGCTGTTCTACTCCGCCAAGGAACAGAAGATGGTGACTCTGGCCGAGTACGTGGAGAAGATGCCCGAGGAGCAGAAGTTCATCTACTTCGCCGCCGGCGAGGACCAGACCCGCCTGACCAAGCTGCCCGCCGCCGAGCTGGTGCTGGACAAGGGCTTCGATCTGCTGCTGCTCACCGAGGATGTGGACGAGTTCTGCCTGCAGGTGATGGGCACCTACGCCGAGAAGGAGTTCAAGAACATCAGCTCCGGCGGCGATCTGGGCCTTGAGACCGAAGAGGAGAAGAAGGCCGCCGAGGAGGCCGCCGAGGAGAGCAAGCCCCTGTTCGACGCACTGAAGGAAGCTCTGGGCGAGAAGGTTGTGAAGGTCACCCTGTCCACCCGCCTGAAGAGCCACCCCGTCTGCCTGACCAGCGAGGGCCCTGTGTCCATCGAGATGGAGCGCGTGCTGGCCGGTATGCCCGGCGGCAACGCCCCCAAGAGCGAGAAGGTGCTGGAGCTGAACCCCGCCCACCCTGTGTTCGAGACCCTGAAGGCCGTCCAGGCCGCCGGCGACACCGAGAAGCTGGCCGCCTACGCCGACATCCTGTACAACCAGGCCCGCCTGATCGAGGGTCTGCCCGTGGAGGATGCGGTGGCCTACACCGAGGCCGTGTGCAAGCTGATGAAGTAAGCACCCGCTCTTCTGATCAAGAATGACCGCTCCCCGCCGCACGGATGCACTCCGCTGCGGCGGGGAGCGATTTTTGTGCAGTGGGCTCCTGCCGCGGCGAGAGCCACATCCCCGCGACGGGGCAGCCCCTCCCCCGTCGTCCCCCTCAGACACACAAGAACGCGCCCGGACTGCCT